>CAMDWC010000046.1 GCA_945878825.1 Haliscomenobacter hydrossis DSM 1100 | reverse complement strand
AAATAAAAAAGTAGTTTTACCCATCGATAAAGAATACACTGGCTTTTTACCATTTTTTCGGGGTATGCTTATTGCTTTATTGAACATACCAACCATAGCCTTTTGGATTGCCATGACAACCTATTACAAATCGATAAAGTTATTTGATATTAAAGAAAGTGCGCCTTATTATTCAATAATATGTTTCATTTCTGCTGCCGCATTGGGAAAATTAATAACTTTAAGTACTTACGCTTTATTAGCTAACAAATTTCTCCCACACCTTGGAAAATTCAAAAAATTACTTCCTAAATTGATAGGAATTTTGCTAATAATGATGGGATTATTTCAAATGTTCAGATTATTTATTTTTGATTTAGCTGCACAAATTAGTTAAAATGATTTTACAAAAATTAATCTTACTAGGCTTGCTTTCAGTTACAGGAATAGGTATTATTACTGGACAGGAGAAAGGATTTGCCATTAATTATAAAGAATCTGACGCCAGTAGGGTTACTTCTTCCAGTGAATTATACGATCCGTCCAAATTAACCGCGGCACACAATACCATACCTATCGGCGCGATGGTTAAGGTAACAAGGTTGGATAACGGTTTGTCTGTGGTGGTGAAAATTAATGATAGAGGACCGTTTACGCCCAACAGAATTATGGCCTTATCAAAAGCCGCCGCGTTTAAAATTGGCTTAAAGAAATATGAAAAGGTAAATGTTCAATTAACTGTTTTACCAAAAAAGGAACCCACAGAACCTTTGGTTGAAAAACCAGAAAAGAAACCTGACATTCCGTTTTACCAGCCGGGAAGCACCAAAACAGAAACGAAGGAAACCGAAGATTTGCCTCTACGGCTCACTCCTGTCGAAGGTACCATTACACAGCTAAGCCCTGTTACAGACAAAGTTACAGTTTCGCCCCCTGTGAGCGAACGTCTTAAATCCGGCTTATATCAAGTTCAAATAAATAGGATCCCTGAAAAAGGCTTTGCTATACAAATAGGTTCATTTCAAAATGTTTCTGTGTTGTGGAGCGAAGTTTCAAAATTACACAACGCATGGTTTAAACAGATTATGGTTCAATCGAAAGAAACTATCAATGGATTGATGCTTTATAAACTTTTACTGGGACCTTTTCCAACGAGAGAAAAAGCTAATAGTTACAAAGAAAACCTAAAAGAAAAATATGGCATTGTGGGTTTCATCGTATCGCTTCAAGAATAATATTTTTAAGTGCTAACGCTTTATTTAACCTTTATATTTCCAGATACTGGCTGAATGGTTACCAATTTCTCCTCGAGATTAACTGACTCAAAAGGAGTAGGTTTTTGTGTAAATTTGATACTTGAAACACCGCCCGATTTGCCAACTACCTTGAAACAGACTTGGTACAAAGAGGAATCATCTATCAGATTCACGCCCTTCAAGGAATTATCAATCCACATACAAGTCAAAGTACCTTTACTCACCGCTTGAATACCAAAATTCTCTTTGGTCATATAGGGTAATTTAAAATTCGTCAGCCCTGAATAAGACAACACGGTAGGATCCCACTGAATTGAATATTGCGTAGATAGAATACGTCTGAAATTTGAACCAGAAACATTTAAACAGACTACCTCTCCTGCGGACACTTCTTTACTGTCAATCTTTAGCGTAATAGTAGAAGTTTGTGCAAAAGAAGAAAACGAAATTACAAAAAATAGAAAGGCGAAAATTCGAGTTATCATATCGGTTTATTTGTCAAAAAAACGATTAAACATATAAAAAAGTATGGTGTCGCAATAAAAAAAGGGTAAAAAAAGAATATTAATCAAAAGAAACCCCTGCCGCCTCAATTTCAGACACGGCTGTTTCCCAAAGTTCCAAGGTATTTTCCAACTGCTTTTTAACCGTATGGTATTTATCTGTAAGCTTGCTGATATCCGGGCGATCAAAATAACCTGGAGATCCCATTTCATTTTCCATTTTAGCTATTTCCTTTTCAAACTCCTGAATTTTCCGTTCGGATTGTTGTACATTTTTTTGAAGTCTTTTTTTCTCTTCATTTGAAACGATCGGCGCAAGAACTTTTTCAACTACCTGGATATTTACTTTTTCAACTTCCCTCATATTCTGAAGATCCCTTTTTTCTAAAAAGAAATTTACATCCCCAAGATATTCAAACAGTTTTCTATCTCTGAATTCCAGTGTTTTTTCAGTAAGACCCTGTAAAAACTCCCTATCGTGGGAGACAACTATCAACGTGCCGTCATATTCCAATAACGCTTTTTTCAACACATCTTTTGACAACATATCCAGGTGATTGGTAGGTTCATCCAGCACGAGTAAATTAAAAGGATTCAGGAGTAAACAAGCCAGGGCAAGGCGAGCTCTTTCCCCACCGGAAAGAACGGATACTTTTTTCTCAGCGTCGGAACCAGAAAATAGAAATGCACCCAAAATAGACCTTATTTTAGTTCGCATCTCGGGTGGTGAGGAATCCTCCATGGTTTCAAGGACGGTTTTTGAACCAGACATATTCTCGGCCTGATTTTGGGCATAGTAACCGATTTTTACATTATGACCCAGTACCAATTCCCCGTTGGAGTAAGTTAATTCATTCACTATAATCTTGGCCAGGGTCGTTTTTCCCTGACCATTCTGACCCACAAAAGAAATTCGTTCTCCCCTATCCATTCTGAAATGGATTTCATCCAGAATGTTTAAAGTTCCGTAAGATTTGCTTAAATTAACAACATCGAGAGCCACCTGCCCCGACCGGGGAGCCGTTGGGAATCGAATATTCATCACTGAAATATCTGTCTCGTCAAGTTCAATGCGTTCAATTTTATTCAATTGCTTTTGCATTGATTGTGCCATTTTCGTTTTAGAGGACTTAGCCATAAATCGGGAAATGGTTTTTTCCTTATCTGCAATAACCCTTTGTTGGTTATCAAAAGCCGACTTTAATTTATCTCTTCTATCCTCACGCAACACAACATAATCGCTGTAGGAGGCTTTATAATCTTGTAAGGTTCCAAGTTCAACTTCAACCGTTCTCCCAGTAACTTTATTTAAAAACTCTCTATCGTGAGAAATAAGAATAAGGGCCCCTGGATTACCTACTAAAAAATTTTCTAACCAAATGATAGATTCAATATCCAGGTGATTAGTAGGCTCATCTAGCAATAAATAATCGGGTCTTTTCAACAACATTTTCGCTAATTCCACCCTCATTTTCCATCCGCCACTAAATTCGTCAGTTAAGCGAGGCATATCAGAGGGTTTAAAGCCTAAGCCCTTCAGAACTCTTTCAGCATCAGCCTGCATAGAATCACCGCCAAGGTAATGGAACCTATCATTAACGTAAGAAAAGTCCTCCAGCAATTTATAGTAAGAATCGGATTCATAGTCCGTCCTATGAGCCATTTCCTCGTTAATTTTTGCTAATCTCATCTCCAGATCTCTCACCTCTTCAAAAGCGGTAAGGGTCTCTTCAAGAACGGTCTTACCTAAAGGAATTTCCATATCCTGGTGCAAATAACCCAGCGTACTTGTCGAAGGACGCGCAATGTTACCCTCATGTGGCGATAATTCACCGGCGATAATCTTGAGAAGGGTAGATTTTCCGGCACCATTACGACCGACAAGACCTATTTTATCCTTTTCTCCAATAACAAGGTTAATTTTGTTCAGCAGAATTCTGTCTCCGTACTGAACATAAATATTAGATAAATTAATCATATATGATGGATAAGTTCTTTTTTTTCGGGCACAAAGATAAGCAAACCTTTTTAAAATAAAGAATTTAAGCCTTCTCTAAAGTAAAACCAAAGGTTGACCCCATTTCTACAGAACTTCTAACATGTATTGTTTGTTGGTGCGCCTCAATAATGTGTTTCACAATAGCGAGGCCTAGCCCCGTTCCGCCAGCATTTCTGGACCGGCTTTTCTCCACCCGATAAAAACGATCAAACAAATGGGGAAGATGTTCTTTGGAAATACCTGTGCCATTGTCAGCCACTTCGATTAAAATTTGCCGTTCCATATCATAGAATGACAACTTTATATAGCCATTATTTTTACCATACTTGACAGCATTGTGCACTAGATTGATAAACACCTGATGCACTTTTTCTCTATCGGCTTTTACTTTAAATCCCTGCTGAGCGCCTTCCTTGAATATAAGTGATATATTTTTGGCTTTCGCTTTAATTTCCAGCTCCTCAAAAACTTCTTCTACCAATTTTTTAACATCAAAAGTGCGCAATTCAAGCATAGAATCACCCGATTCCAGTCTTGAAATTGTTTCCAAATCATTAATTATGGTTTGTAAACGATCTACATTTTTTGAAGCCTTTTGCAAAAAATGCCTGTTGATTTGAGGTTCATCTACTGCACCGTCAAGCAAAGTTTCAATATAACCCTGAATATTAAAAATAGGTGTTTTAAGTTCATGCGACACGTCACCCATGAAATTTCTTCTATACTCCGCCCAAATCTTCTGTTTCTCCATTTCCTGTTTCTGCTCTTCAACCCAGGCAGCTACCTCTGTTTCAACCTCTTCCAAAACATTTCTGAAGGAATTTATTTGTTTCTTTTTCTCTACAGGCTGCAATTTTTCAACTCTGATTGTTTTATAAATTAATTTTATTTTTCGTTGAACATATACGCTGAGATAATGCTTAAAAATAAAATAATTAATAATAAAAACAATGGTTGTAAAATAGAGATAATACAAAGGTTTGAAAGGAATGGAAAAATATAGAAAATAAAAAAAAGCAAGTAGAACAACTCCTAGAGCGGTTAACAAAGATGATCTGATGGATATTTGATGAGGCGTTGGATTTTTAAGCATTAAAAGTCAAATTTATACCCTATGCCTTTAATGGTTTTAATAAAATCATCTCCAATTTTTTCTCTTAACTTTCTGATATGTACATCAATAGTTCTGTTACCTACGATGACATCATTGCCCCATATTTTATTAAAAATTTCTTCTCTGGAGAAAACTTTACCTGGTTTTGACACGAGGAGCATCAATAATTCCAGCTCTTTACGAGCCAGATCTATTTGCTGTCCATTTTTAATAATCATTACCTTTTCCTTATCAATTCTTAAATCTCCAAATTCAAGCCATGTTTCTTCCTCCATTTCAGCCGAACCTGAATGTTTACGGCGCAGTAAAGCTTTAATTCTACTTACCAGAACTCTTGGTCGAATTGGCTTAGTGATGTAATCATCCCCGCCAACATCCAGCGCTGCAATTTGAGAATATTCCTCTTCCCGTGCGGTCAGAAAGGTAATCAAGGTATTTTTAAGATGTTCGTCACTTCTTATTAACCTGCATAGCTCCACACCATCCATTTTAGGCATCATTATATCCAAGATAATGAGATCTGGTTTTTCTTTTTTTGCTATTTGGAAACCCGTGATTCCATCTACGGCAGAAAAGACGACAAACTGTTCTTTTTCAAGATTGTACCTAAGAAATTCTAAAATATCCGGCTCGTCATCAACAATTAAGATTTTAACTATTTTCATTATGTTGTTTCTTGTAAAGAATATGTAAAACTAACTTTATCAATTATTTATAAAGTATTATCGATATTAATTAAATGTTAATTTTAAACAAACTAATCGGGAATGGATGACATTTCTTCTAAGAGTTGTTGATAAACCATTTCTATTTTCTCGGGATCTTCCCTTAATTTATTAAGTAAACGAACAATTTTAAAAGAATCTGTGTGATGTATTTTATAAATATCGTTCATATAAACTTGTCTTAAACTATCTTTTCTTTTACCAAAAACGGATTGTAAAGCAGCCTCTGAAGTATGAATATCTGAAAGAATTGTTTTAATTTCCTTATCTGAAAAATCGTAAGGTTTAGCTTTTTCTTCACACCCATTTAAAAGGACGATAGACAGAACAAATAAAACAAGTGATTTTACCATTGTGGCTTCCATATTGCCTTAATATTTCCTTTCGTCTTCTTAATTGATTGCCAGGTTTCATTGTTGGGATATTCTACCTGGACTAAAGTACCCGTAGGTAAATTGACTATTCCTTCTATGGTATAAAGGTTCAAAAAAACAGAAAGGACGGGATTGTGTCCAACGACCATTACCTTGGAAAAATCATCCGATGTTTCTAAAATGATATCCATCAACTGATCTGGATAAATATCGTACAGTTTTGGAAGAACGACTATTTTATCTTGGGGGAAATTTGTTTCCTCGGCAAAAATAATAGCGGTGGTTAGTGCTCTTCTGGCCGAACTACTATAAATTACAGAGGGTAATAAATGCATTTCATTACTTTTTCTACCTAACTGTCTTACTTCTAAAACACCGTCATTACTAAGTTCCCTGTCAAAATCAGCTGTATTATTTTTTGCAATTACAGCCTCCGCATGTCTCAGAATAAATAGGTCTCTCATTTAAATTATTCTGTTGGTGCTTTCTTATCGAACTCCATAATTTTTTCCATCACCTCTTTTAATTGTGGCGCACCAATACCTTTGCTTATTATTTTCTTATCCTTGTCCAGAATAAAAATCTGAGGAGTAGTTTTTACATTATACAGCGAGTAAAATTTCGATTTAAGGTAAGGATCTACCGTGTGAATCCAACCATCCAGCTTATTTTCATCAACATACTTCCAACAATCGCCAATTTCGTCATTAAACTTCACACAAACGGCGAATATTTTAACTCCTTTATTTTTATATTCTTCATAGAAAGCCTTTAAATCGGGCATTGATTCTTTACAATGTCCACAATCATATCGCCAGAAATAAAGTAAAATATAAGGAGATTTTACATCGTGAAGCGTGATGGGAGTGCCGTCTCTCAACTGCATTTTAATATTTGGAGCCAATTTACCTATTAAGATAGGTTTCAGCGCGACCGCATTTTCCACAATTTTAGCTAATTGCGTTGAATCGACCCAGGGTGCTTGCCCACTGCCGTAATACTTTTCAGCCAGATGGACATAAACGGCATCCATACCTACAAACTTTGAATTGGCATATTCATTTAAATAATGTACGGCAAAATAACGGAATGATTCCTGCGCATTTCTGGTTTTTTCCAAGACAAAATCAATGGCCTTAATTAGAGAATCGGGCACTTGAACCTGCAACTTTCCAACATAGGTATTCACCCTTTCAAAAAGAAAAGGAGTTCTTAAAAAACGAGCATCCCCAAGGTCAAGGTTATCAAAAAAATGATCCCTGTTATAGTAAAATGCTTCTCTTTGCTGTTCCTCTTCAGTTCCCGAAAATTCGGGTAATTTAATAGGTGTATTTGCCTTTATGATAGCCCCTGTAAAAGTATTGGCATTATTTACGACGAAAGTAGATTGAAATTGCTCTACCTCTTCATCAATTTTATCTATCGCTTCTTCTATTTCCTTTATTTTAATGGAATCCTTTTCCTCTTTCACTTGATTATTTAAAGCCTCTGATTGTGGACGCTTATCTGCTAAATAATTCATGTAGCCATAAAACAGCTTATTCTCCAAAGAACCTTTTATCTGTATATTTTTCGATGGATCTTTAGCCTCTGTAACCACAGAAAAGAATTGATCTCCCTTTTCTATGACTAACTGGAAATAATTATTATCTGGAGGTAAAACGACCAGATAGATACCTGATTCGAGGGGTGAATCACCCTTAAATAGGAAAGAACCATTAGTTTGTTGCCTCAAAGTATCTTTAATGTATTGTTTCTCCCCAAGATGATAGGCCATATAAATCTCCTTCTCACTAAAACCGTTAATCTGAATACTTATCTCATAACCATTTGATTTTTGTGCCTGGGCAAAAATTGGTGCAAAAGAAATAATAAATAAAAACAATGAAATACGTAACATGAGTGTACTGTTTTTAAAGATTCAAAGTATTTAACGAAATAAAATCTATTTAGGTATTAAAATAATCATCCTTTTGAGGCTAAGAGATATAAAACAGCCATTCTAACGGCTACCCCATTTTCAACCTGATCAAGTATGATAGCGTTGGGTGAATCTGCTACTTCCGATGTAATTTCGACGCCTCTGTTAATGGGTCCGGGATGTAGAATAATCAAATCCTTATTGACTTTACTTAAAACCTGTTTATTTACTCCAAAATAGGTAGCATATTCTCTAAGGCTGGGAAAATATCTTGTGTTTTGTCTTTCCAGTTGAATTCTAAGGACATTGGCAGCGTCACACCATTTCAGTGTGTTCTCCAATGAATAACTTACGCTGACGCCTAAAGAGGAAATATAATTTGGAATCAAGGTGGGTGGGCCACAAACTTCAACTTCTGCACCTAATTTTTTTAAACATAAAATATTACTTAAGGCGACTCTGGAGTGTAAAATATCACCAATAATTGCTATTTTTTTACCCGCCAGATCACCTAATTTCTCTTGAATGGAAAACGCATCGAGAAGCGCCTGTGTTGGGTGTTCATGCGTTCCGTCGCCTGCATTAATTATAGGTACATTGATATGATTAGCCAAAAAAATACAGGCACCTGGTGCAGGATGTCTCATGACCACCATATCCACTTTCATTGATAGGATATTATTAACTGTATCTAACAGGGTTTCTCCTTTTTTTAAGCTGGATGATGCTGCGGAAAAATTTATCACATCGGCAGATAATCTTTTTTCTGCCAATTCAAAAGAAATTCTGGTTCTGGTAGAATTCTCAAAAAATAAATTGGCAATAGTCAAATCTCTTAATGAGGGTACTTTTTTAATAGGTCTGTTAAGTACTTCCTTAAATTGTTCCGTGGTTTGAAAAATCAATCGCAAATCTTGCTCAGTCAAATCTTTGATTCCAAGCAGGCTTTTTGTTGACAGCTGCGCTTCCTTATTTATTGGCATTGTTAATGCTTAATTTCTTGTTTATCAGCAAATAATATAATTTTATCCTCTCCAGATTCCTCTTCCCATTCCACACTAACGTAAGCCTTATCTAAGGCATCTACCTGAATGCCCGTAAAGGTACTTTGTATGGGAAGGTGTCTGTTAAATCGTCGGTTAACCATAACCAGCAAGGTTACCTCGGAAGGTCTTCCAAAGTGATTTAATGCGGTCAAAGCGGCTTGCGTTGTTCTACCAGTGTACAATACATCATCCACCAAAATGACTTTTTTACCCTCAATGAGAAAAGGCATATCGGTGTAATTTGCTTCCAGAGGCTTATCCCTTCGCCTGAAATCGTCTCTGTAAAAAGTAATATCCAACACGCCTAAAAGAGGTGGATTCATGCCGGGCTCATTGGAAATTCGTTGAACTAAACGTTTGGCAAGTACTACGCCTCTGGGTTGGATAGCAACAAAACAAACATTATCGAAAGGCTCAAACTCCTCCATAAGTGTTTGTGCCAGACGTTCTATGGTAAGAGAGAATAACTCCTTATCCATGATTAATTTTCCAGGACCCACGTCACTCATATCGAAATCATTTCGTTACAAAAGAATCTTTTAATCCTACCGTCCTATTAAATACAGGAACATCCCCCGTACTATCTTTGTCTTTGCAATAATAACCTTGTCTCAAAAATTGATACGTCTGGCCTGCATTGGCAGTCAATAAAGAAGGCTCTACCTTAGCGGAAACGTTAATTTTTAAGGAGTCCTTATTCACAAAGCTTAAAAAATCAATGTCTTCCTCTGCCGTTGGTTCAGGTACAGTAAATAACCTTTCGTAATCGCGTATTTCGGCCGTTACCGCATGAGAAGCTTCTATCCAATGTAAAGTACCTTTTACTTTTAATCCAGATGTATCTTGTCCCGATTTGCTTTCCGGAAAATAAGAACAGATAATTTCGACAACTTCACCGGTTTGTATATTCTTAACGACCTCATCACATTTTATAATATACGCCCCTTTTAATCGAACCAATTGTCCGGGTGCCAGTCTAAAATACTTCGGAGGAGGATTTTCCGAAAAATCATCCTTTTCAATGTACAAGTGATTTGAAAAGGGAACCAATCTTGTGCCTCCCTCCGGATCTTCAGGATTATTTTCCATAGAAAGCCAATCTACCTGATTTTCAGGAAAATTACTTAGCGTCACTTTTACAGGGTCAAGAACGGCCATAGCTCTTAGCGCCGTTTTATTTAAAACCTCTCTAACAGAAAAATCGAGTAACTCCATAGATATTAAATTATCCCTTTTCGCCACCCCGGCACGATCACAAAAAGCAACAATCGCTTTGGCTGGATAGCCCCTTCGGCGCATGCCTGAAATCGTTGACATCCTTGGGTCATCCCAGCCAGAAACTAAGTTCTCCTGAACCAGTTTTAATAGTTTACGCTTACTTGTAATCATGTAAGCTACATTCATTCTTGCAAATTCAATTTGACGGGAAGGAAATATATTTAACTGTTTAATGAACCAATCGTAAAGGTCTCTGTGATGCCTGAATTCTAAACTACAAAGAGAATGGGTTACATTTTCTATGGCGTCACTTTGCCCGTGAGCAAAGTCATACATAGGATAGATACACCATTTATCAGCTGTTCTATGATGATGAGCATGTTTAATGCGATAGATGATAGGATCTCTAAAATGCATATTTGGGGAGGACATATCAATCTTAGCCCTTAGTACTTTTTCTCCGTCCTTGAAAGTACCATTTTTCATAGCTATAAATAAATCTTTATTTTCCGCTATGGATCTTTCTCTATATGGGCTATTTTTCCCAGGCGTGACAGGATTCCCCTTCATTTCGCCAATTTCCTCTGACGACGAGTCATCAACATAAGCCAGTCCCTTGTCGATCAGATCATGCGCAAAAGAATATAATGTTTCAAAATAATCAGATGCATAGCATTCTTTTGCCCATTGATAACCCAGCCAGGAAACATCTTCTCTTATTTTGTCCACAAAAAGCGTCTCCTCCGTTACCGGATTTGTGTCATCAAACCTAAGATTGCAATCACCGCCATATTGCGCAGCAAGTCCAAAATTAACTATAATAGCTTTAGCATGTCCTATATGTAAATATCCATTTGGCTCAGGGGGAAAACGAGTTTGCAATCGCCCCTTATTTTTTCCATCTGCTAAATCATCAAGTATTATCTGCTCGATAAAATGTAATGATTTTTCTTCCTTTTCCTCAATTTGCGACATAATAATTTCTTAACTTATATATAAATCACATTTTATCAGGCATTTCTATACCCAAAAGATTCATACTGTGGTTTAAAACACTGCCTACCGCTTTACTTATGCATAATCTAAAACTCCTCACTGCCAGATCATCTGCTTTGAGAATAGAATGTTCATGATAAAAACGATGATAATTTTTTGCTAAGGCATAAGCAAAATTTGCGATAGCTGAAGGATCATATTGTAAAGCGGATTCCTCTATAACATTAGGATATTGATACAATTGCTGAATAATCTCTCTTTCCTCCAATACAAATTCAAGATAATTACCTGCTATAGACGCATCAAAATCGCCAGCTTTGCGTAAAACAGATTGTATTCTAACAAAAGCATTTTGAATATATGGACCAGTTTGCCCTTGCATATCCACAGATTCTTTTGGATCGAAGGTCATTCTTTTTTGCGGTTGCACTTTAATTATAAAATATTTAAGTGCTGCGAGACCAATTTTCCTAATAATTTCTGAACGCTCAACATCGGTTAGATCAGCCAACACACCTCGCTCCTCCGAATTTTTTCTGGCTTCGAGAACGACTTCGGCAATTAAATCATCTGCATCAACCACCCTACCTTCTCTCGATTTCATTTTGCCTGTAGGTAAATCGACCATTCCATAAGACAGGTGATGGAGGCCCTCAGCATAAGGTACTTTTAATTTTTTAGCTATTTCGAAAAGCACTTGAAAATGATAATTTTGTTCGTCTGCGACAACATAAATCATTTTACTGGCTTTGAAATCGTTATATCTTAGCTCAGCAGTACCTAAATCCTGGGTAATATACACGGAGGTGCCATCCTTTCTTAGGACTACTTTTTTATCGAGTTTAACATCCGTCAGGTCAATCCAAACAGAACCATCTGCTTCTTTGTAGAAAACTGATTTTTCAATTCCCTCTTGAACAATGTCTTTTCCTAACAGATAAGTTTCTGATTCATAATACAATTTATCGAAATGAACACCCATTAACCGATAGGTATAATCAAAACCGGCATACACCCATTGATTCATCTGGGACCAGATAGCGATGGTTTCCTCCTCACCAGCTTCCCAATTCCTCAACATTTCAGCAGCTTGTTTACCCAGTTCACTATAGGCGTTGAAATATAAATCTTTATAAGATTTAAAAAAAGCTACCTCTGATTGATCTTCTTTTTTCTTAGCATCGAATATTCCCTTTGCTTCTGCGGTAAGTTGCCAGGCAGCATATTCTTCTTGAAACTTTTGCTCAAAGAGAACGTAGTAACTACCTACAAAAAAATCACCTTTAATGCCTGTATTTTGAGGTGTTTTATCGGCACCCCATATTTTTCTTGCCAACATGCTTTTGCATATCGCAATACCTCTGTCATTGATAATCTGGACTCTAAAAACATCAAAACCAGCGGCTTTCAAAATTTTAGAAACAGACCAGCCAATCAATATATTCCGAATATGACCTAAGTGAAGTGGCTTATTTGTATTTGGGGAAGAAAATTCCACCAAAACCTGCTCACCATTTGCTGGAAGCTCCCCGAAGGAAGGATTATCCTGAAGACTTAAGACGAAGGAATTCCAAAAGGAGGGTACTAAGGAAAGATTTAAAAAACCTTGAATAACATTAAAAGAAGCTAATTCGGAAAAATCTCTTACTAATAATTGACCTAATTCTTCTCCTATTATTTCAGGTTTCTTCTTTGATAATTTAGTTAAGGGAAAAGTAACGACGGTAAAATCTCCCTGAAACTCTTTTCTGGTTGGCGTAATAGGTAGTAAGTTGTCAGAAATGTCCAACCCATAAAGTTCTTTTACGGATAAAGTAAGATGATGCTGTATCAGCAAGGTGGCATTTTTCATAGACTCAGGTAGAAAACAGTATTAACTCGCACAAAAGTAGCCAAATTTTCCCTTATTTCATCTAAAAAAACTAAATTGGGTTTCACCATAATTCCTCATCTGCCAAAAACGGGGATGATCTTTGAACTTATGATTGGGGTTATGCTCCATTACAAAGAAACCCTCTTCCATCAAAATAGGGTACTTGAATATTAAGTCAGGTATATTGTCTAAGGTAGGAAGTGCATAAGGGGGTCCAGCAAAAATATAATTAAATTTCTCTTTGCAACGAGGTATAAATCTGAATATATCATCTCTTTCGATACGAATATGCGTTTCAATATCTAGTTGCTTAGCCATTACCTTAACAAATTGCACACACGGAGAAAATTTATCCACATACGTTGCAGAGGTGCATCCTCTTGAAATAAATTCATAGCTATGACTTCCTGTTCCACCAAAAAGATCTAAAAATTTTGTCTCTTCGTAGTCGAGTAAATTTCCCAACATATTGAATAGTCCTTCTTTAGCAATATCAGTTGTTGGTCTGGTCGGCCATTTGTCCGCCGGCGGACTGAAACGTCGGCCTTTAAATTTACCTGAGATAATACGCATAAAATGACTTATTTTATACTATAATCCTTAGATTAAGTGGTCTAATACTTTTGATTCTGATACTATTCGGGTCTTGCCGTCAGATGAAATAATTAACTGAGCATGCAGAAATTTAACCCGGCTAAATAAAGACTTAAGGTTAATGACTACTTCGTCCTCATCGTCACAATCACCCCAAATATAAACTGTTTCAAGCACCGGATTCAATTGAAATTGAGCACAAACCAGCATGATATAATATTGAAAATCAGTTAATTGATTACAATAAAATTGATTTGCAAATTGAAAAAAATTATCTCTAAATACAAAAATCAGTAAACTTTTCTTTGAAATTCTGCAGAATATATGGGTATCATATAATTCCTGATCTCTTAAAAAAGGTAATATTTTATTAAAAACGGGAGCGGGAAGAATTGCTGGATAAAGGAGACGGGACAGATTTTCCTGAAAAAAATTTAACTTATAGATGATAGCCAGGTCTAACTCGGGTAACATACCAAAACGAGCAGTGACATTCCCTTCTTTAGGAGAGAGATGTTCCAGATAAATATTTAGATTATCCTTATTAAATAATCGGGTTGGAAGAAAAGAAAAAACGGATGGAATCACCTGATAGGAAAAAGAATGATGTGCTGAATTGAAAAGAGCATCATTTTTAATTTCATTAGACAGAAGTAAAACATCTTCCAAAGTATTTTCCTCTGCAGACCAATCATATTGATGATAAGCAAGAATAACATTCTTAAAATCTGCTATACTTAAACTAAAACTGTCCACTCCTAACAGAATGGACAGTTTTACATTGTGAGAATATTCTTTTTCCCAATTAGGGTAAACATATTCAACCATATATTACCAGTTTCCAGCAAGATTTGGAGAATTCAGATTTCCAAATTTTATTGGATTACCTGGATCATACTTTTGATCGTATTTAGCGTATTTTAGAGAACCAAAACTACCCATGAAGCTTGAATAAGGTGTTCCTACTTGCACAACAGGTACTTTAGTGCCCTGATATTCAATTTCTAAAGCTTCCATTTCAAATTGTACACCGTTGCCAAAAGGAACTAAGGCTAAAGAAGCAAAATCGGTAATGCCTAATTTGTTAAGCATAGAATCTTTCGCCGGGCGAAGAATAGTTTCATAAGTAACTTCCCCCGTGAAATTTGGATCATCAGGATCACCATTAACGTTGATAATGGTAAAATTGCCTGTGTTAAGTACCATTGCCAGGGTATCAAATGATGGAGCGAATACACCGGTAATATCGCGGTACGCTTCCTGGGCAACTCTAATTCTGGTCAATTTTTCTTGCACAATTTGCTCTCTCGTTTCTTTTACATCCTTGAAAGCGATAGGTTCCCTAATGCTGTCATAAAGGGAATAAATAAGTACCGCTACTAGGGCTACGAGGACTAGGTTGATTATTAATCTCATTTGTCGGTCAGTTTTGTTGCAATTATACTATTTTTTACAAAAATTACACACCAAAATGATAAAAATCGAATAAATATTATTTTTTGTGTAATTTTTTCGGTTCGTAAAGGTTGTTACCTTTGTTCAAATTTACAAAAATATTTTATAAAATTACTATGGCTATTATTTTGGCAATTGAAACTTCCTGTGATGACACCTCTGCAGCTGTTGTAAAAGACGGTAAGGTATTATCCAATATTGTATCAACCCAAATGATGCATATTGAATATGGCGGCGTAGTCCCTGAAGTTGCCTCACGAGCCCATTTACAAAAAATAGTTCCAGTAGTCAATGAGGCTATATTAACTTCGGGGATTGAAAAGGATAACATTGAAGCCGTCGCTTTTACCAAAGGACCAGGGTTACTGGGTTCATTACTCGTCGGCGTTTCTTTTGCCAAAGCTTATGCGCTGGCAAAAAACATTCCTCTCATCGAAGTTAATCATTTAGCAGCGCACGTGCTTGCCCATTTTGCCAAACCGCCCTACCCTTCCTTTCCCTTTTTGTGCCTAACGGTAAGTGGTGGTCACACCCAGATCGTTCAGGTGAATAACTATTTAGAAATGAATATATTAGGTCAAACACTAGATGATGCGGCCGGAGAAGCC
>CAMDWC010000045.1 GCA_945878825.1 Haliscomenobacter hydrossis DSM 1100 | reverse complement strand
GTATCTAGTATTATATTATTTACGTTGGTAATCAGATAAATTAATTTCTGACCTTGTGCGGCAATATTTCTAAAAGTCAATAAATTAGCAGCGCTGTCCGTAGGACAAATTTGTTGTTGATTTTGGTTGTTTGATAACGTAACAAATCCTCCTGAGATATTATTCCTATTTATGGATAGAAAATTTTCTGATAATTGAAAACATCCCGAACTTAGATTATTTCCTAATATATTTGAATCAATTTTGGCATTTAATGTTCCAATATACCCTAATCCATATATCCTCAAAACCAAATCATTTATTTTGTCAATATTTGGCAGCTGAAGGCTATTAAATATGGCTAATATCTTTCCACTTTCATTGGTTAGTAAGAAAGTTTTTTTAGCCACATTACTAACTATTGGATTTAATCTTAATGATTGTACATTTTTCTTAGCGCATAGCTGCACATTATCCTTTTCCCCAACAAAAGATATTTTACCGACTGAAGTGGCTGTTATTTCTATCGAAATAGCATTTTTTGACCAGGATTCACAATCACTGCCACTATTATCTTTGGGAATTACATCGCCGGGTTTTAAATTTAGGGTACCTGAGTAAGAAAGGCCGTATAGTTGGTAAAATCCTCCGCTAAAAGCACTTAAATCAAAACTATTATTTGGAGAAGTAGCCAATAATTTTTGTTGTTTATCGGCAATAAGATAAATATATTTATCGCCGTCCGCATTACTTGTATTTGAAAGCTGTAGAGGCTTTGAAAGCTCTGACTGACATATAGTTATGCTTGAACCAGCTCCAACGATGGCAATACTTCCTCCATCGGACTCTGACCAGATCACTTCTTTATATCCCCGGGTTAATTCAAAGCAGGAAATGTTATGATTTTGTTGAAAAATGGATTTTCCAATTTGGTAAGATGGCTGATCTAAATAGGAAAAGCCATAAATTCTCAGCTTACCTGGTAATCCTCTTTTTACAAAAGGTAGGAGGCTGGTTTGTACCTCGAGTAATTGGTTAAGGGTGTCAGATAACAACCAGGAATACTTCCCTGCAGCACCTGTAACATTTACTGGAATACTTTTAACTTCATTTGGAGAAATACAAGTCACTACTTTTTCAACAGTAATTATTCCGGCATTCAAATCGTCAAAACTTATGGTAAGTCTATTTTTAGATAGTGAATGACAACCTGTTGACAGAAATATTCCATTTATGTTATCACCCAATTTTAAGGTAAGTTCACCCGAATAGGCAATTCCTCGAAGGTAATAAACAAGCAAGGAAGAATCATTTAGTTGCAAAGTATTCCCTTTTTCAATCTGTATGATTTTTCCCGATTCGTTGGTTAGAGCATAAGCATATTTCTGGGTAATTAATGCATTATTTTTTAATTCAAAAGTCTTATTCTTCAAACCTTTACAGGTGTTTACCGCACTTTGACCATCATCAAATGAAATCGTTGCGCCATCAGTAATGGTTTTTTGAAAATTTATTGTGTTTTCTGATAAACTATAACACTCGTTACTAAAAATAGTGGTATCCATTCTGGATCCGGTTCCAAAGGACAATGAACCTGTATAGGAAAGTCCACTTATGAAGTATTGCCCTGAATTTAAGTTGTTTAAGGAAAATTGACCACTGATGGATGTGTTTATAATTTCACTTCGGCTATTAGTTAAAAGAAAAATATATTTTTCTCCTGTTGAGTTATATCTAAATGTCTGTATATTATAATTTGACGTTGGACTTAAACATATATTAGTTAATTGATTGGAGTTTGAGTATCTAACAATTCCGCCTTTGGTTTCCTTTTTTCTTACAGAATAAAATGTTTCTGATAAATCAAAGCAACCGGTAGAAACAGTTGATGTAATTAAATCATCGCCGATATTCAAAATTAAATTACCCGTGTATGCCAGCGCGTAAAACTGAAACAGTGTTTCATTTAATTTACTCATTGGAATAGAATCAGGATTTTTGTTTAAGCCCAATACTTTTCCATCTCTATCGGTTGCAATCCATATTAATTGCACATTGTCAGAGCCCGTTCCAATAGCCGTTAAACTTAAGGTTTTCGGCGTATTGACACACCAGATTGAATCTCCTTTCGTGCGGGCAGATTTAAAATTTACAACATTAATATTTTCTATGGATAATTCAATTTGGTTTTTTGAAATTTCTATACAATTCAAAAGAGAAATTACCCTTCCTAAAGGTTCGTTAATCAAATTTGGTAGTGCTGAAAGATGAGATAGTCCAATAATTTTATAAGTTCCGGTAGGATATTTATTCAACTGAATGGTTGATTCTTTTTCCACTCCTTTAACATTGTTGTTTTTATCAAGGACTAAAAAAGAGTAATTAAGGTAAGAATCACCGGAATGATTTATTTTAATGCTGTCACTAGAGGTAAATTGGGTGCAAAAATATTTTTTTGACGATTGACTGTCATGTAAGCTTATTTCACCTCCCAATGGTGATTTTTTTTCAATTTCAACAGATTTGAAGGTTTTTGTAAAACAATTTTTACTTAGGGGAACAGCATCAAGTAATTGTCCCGTATTCGCCTGAAGTACACCCGTGTAGGCCAGGCCGTGAATATAATATTTGCCCGATGGTAAGTTTTTGAAATCAAAAAGCCCATTATTATGTATGGATAAAATAAGATTATTTGAGTTGGTGAGTAGGTAAGTGTATAATGGTGAAGGACTATTTGTTTGAAATTGAAGGGTTTGATCCGTTTCTGCATTTGGGCAAATTAAATTGGTTAAATTACCTTTTGAAAGAGAAATAGCACCTGGATCGGGGACATTATTATTTATTAGAACAAAATTTTCAGTAAAACCATAACAGTAACTTCCCATGGTATCCTTAAAAATATTTTTACCAGGTTTTAAATAATAGGTAAATGGGTAGTATAAACCATAAACCCTGTAAAATCCTGGCTTAAAATTTTCAAAATTTGCAGACATAAATGGTCTGACCAGTTCTATGTTTCCAAAAGTATCTGTTACAACGATATGAAGCGGAGGAATTCCAGGCTCAAAGGTGAAAAATTTCCAGTCATTTTTCATATCACCTGGGCACGTTTGCGTCACCGTGTCACTCTCACTTAATTTGATGTACTTCCATTTTCCGCAATTACCTATTCTAATTTGTGAAATGGCAAAAAAAGGCATAAAAACGATAAGGAAAATTAGAAGTGGGCGCATGATATGATTTCTTTATTTTGCAAATATAATTTCATTTTTCCTTACAAACAGATTTTTAACAATTTATCAATAATTTTACCGTTTTGAAAGTCATAATAACTATTCATATTTCTTTAAAATTACATGAGGAATTTATTTTTTTTCATTTTAACATTGGTCTTTAATGTTTGTACATTGAATGGTCAGGTATTAAAAATAAATAATTCCTATTCGCCAGAGGTGCTTGTTCAGGATGTTTTCGTAAATGGAGCATGTAAAAATATTTCTAAAATCCGTTCTATCGGCAATAAGGCCGGCATTGGTTTTTTTGAAGGGGGAAGACCAAGCATTGGACTGGAAAAGGGAATCATTCTTTCTACAGGAAATGTTAAAAATGCTGAAGGCCCCAATCAAAAAAGAGATATTACCACCGATTTTGGCGATATATCAAGTGATGTAGATTTAGTCAAATTAGCTACCGGACCTGTCTTTGATGTTGTTGGTATTGAATTTGATTTTGTTCCTCTAGATAGTTTTGTGAATTTTAGATATGTTTTCTCCTCGGATGAATATTGTGAGTATGTTGGTCAAAAATTTAATGATGTTTTTGGATTTTTTGTCAGTGGACCTGGCATTAATGGTTCCTTTAATAATAAAGGAGAAAATGTGGCTCTTGTGCCAGGTTCAAATGCTTTTGTGTCCATTAATACCGTAAATTATAATCAGAATCAACTGTTTTTTACAGATAATATGCATCCCGATGATGCCGCTCGTTGTAATAGGACCTGGGTATATAATCCAAATCAGGAAAGAATCCAATATGATGGATTTACTCGTCCATTGACCGCTGTACTTAAGTTAATTCCATGCCAAACTTATAGAATTCGTCTATTAGTTGCCGATGTGTCTGATGGTAAGTTTGATTCTGCAGTTTTTCTGGAAGCGGAAAGTTTTAATATCGGTGGGGGAGCTAAATTAAATGGATCTTCTCAAGATGAAGCTCAAATAATTGAGGAGGGTTGCACTAATGGCTTTTTTAGGTTGAATAGATTGAATGCAGATAATATACAACAACCTCTCATCGTAAAAATAAAAATTGCTAATGATAGTAAAGCAAAAGAGGGGCTCGATTTTGAACGATTACCCAAAGAGATTACCATTCCGGAAAATAAATCCTTCGTTGATTTACCCATAAATACCATGCTTGATAATAATGATGAGGGTTTGGAAGAACTCATTTTGCAACTCGATTTTCCTTGCGCTTGCATTGCCGATACAGCAAGATTATTTATTAAGGATGTTTCCAAATTAAGGAATGGTTTGAAAAATGTTACCTTTTGCTTAGGTGATACGTTGACGATAAATGTAAATCCTATTGGAGGGGTGCCTCCTTATTCCTTTTTGTGGGGAAATGGTTTGAGAACCTCGCAAATAAAGTTTATACCCCCAAAAGATACTTTTTTAGTGCTAAATGTTTTAGATAATTGTAAAAGAGAACTTTCTGATACCATTAGAATAACCCGAAAAATTCCCCCTCAAGCTAAAATAAGTGGTATTAAGGATATTTGTCCGGGTGGATTAGCGGAAATTCCTGTTGTTTTTAATGGTAAATCTCCTTTTTCATTTACCTGGAAGGCTGATAGTTTGCCGCCTGTTAAGGTTATTAATCAGATGAATAATGATTATCTGATAAAAACTGGAGCCAAAGGAAAAATACAAATTTTAGCTTTCTCAGACGGAGAATGTGAGGGGGAGTTTCAAGGATTAGCTGAAATCAGACATTATAATTTGCAAACTATTACAACAGCTAGTTCGGTAAGTTGTGCAAAAGGTAAAGATGGAAGAATTCTGGTAGCGGTTAGCGGTGGTTCGCCACCCTATACATTCAATTGGTCCGGTGGTTTACCTGATTTACCAAATCCTGTAGGATTGGGAAAAGGGATATATACAGTTACCATTGTCGATGTAAATAATTGTAAAACCTCCGCAGGAGTAGAAATCATGGAACCAGGACCGCTATCTCCATTGGTTTTTGATTGCTCTCAATTTACCTCAAATAGATTGCAAATTGGAAATGGTGGTGGAATTCCTCCCTATTCATATTCTGTGAATATGGGTTCTTCCTTCAAGGACGAATCCATTTTTAATGATTTAATCCCAGGGAATCCATATTCTCTTACTATTCGGGATAACAGAAATTGTACGCTGGTGCAAGATTTTATTATGCCTGCCCTTTATTCTAAAATGATTCAATTACCGCCAGCTATTAAACTATCTTTTGGGGATAAATCTGTCTTACAACCTCAGATTAATATTCCGGCTTCACTAATAAAATCCTTATCATGGAGCCCTGAATTTATTCTGAGTTGTTACCAATGCTTAAATCCTGAAATTTTAGCTGATAAAGGAGGGCTTTTAAGAGTTCAAATAACTAATGTTTTCGGTTGTACAGAATCAGTTACTTCTCAAATTACCGTAGATAATACTTTTTCTGTATTTGTTCCTAATGTTTTTTCCCCAAATGGTGACGGAATAAATGATCTGATTACAGTATTCGCCGATGCTGAACAAATAAAAGAGATCAAGTCATTTGAAATTTATAATAGGTATGGAGAAATGGTTTTCAAAAGGGAAGGCTTTCAGCCAAATGATGAATACTTAGGCTGGAATGGAACCAAATCAGATGTTAAACTCAGTAATGATACTTTTCTTTATGCTATAATCTTAGTCTTGAAAAATGGGGGCGAATTTTTGAAACAAGGAAGTTTTATGTTGGTGAGATGAAAGTTTGATGATTTTTTATGTTTTTTATTTCTATTTTCACCTCTATATTTGTTAAAATAAATCTTAAACTATGCTAAATCGTAGAAAATTTATTGCAAGCAGTGCATTGACTGCCGTGGGAACTTATTTGTTTTCTAAAAATGCTGGTGATAAGCAAATTTCTGCAGATGAAGAAAAGGTTAATGATATTGCATCTATTATTGCAACCTGGCCAAATGAAAAAGCTACCACGGCCGCTTGGTTGAAATTGTCCGAAACTAATTATTCGTTAGATGCAGTAGAAGCAGGGGCAAGAGTTCCTGAAGCTGACGTGCTTGATACTAGCGTTGGTTATGGGGGTTATCCAGATCGTGATGGTCGGGTTACGCTCGATGCTTGCATTATGGATGAGAAAGGCAATGCTGGAAGTGTTGTTTTCCTCGAGGGTATCATGCACCCAATTAGCGTTGCGAGAAAGGTTATGGAAAAAACTCCTCATGTTATGTTGGCCGGCGGAGGTGCCCTTAAATTTGCTTTAGCCGAGGGATTCAAAACGGAAAACCTTATGTCAGATCATGCCAGGGTGACCTGGGAAAAATGGTTGACTGATAATAATTATCATCCAGGTAATCATGATACCATTGGTATTTTAGCCGTCGATGCTAAAGGTAGATTATGCGGTGCTTGTTCCACCAGTGGATGGGCTTTTAAAATGAACGGCAGAATCGGTGATTCTCCCGTGTTAGGTGCAGGGCTTTATGTGGATGGAACCGTCGGTGCAGCCGCTTGTACCGGTTTGGGTGAATTAGTACTTAAAAATTTATGTACCTTCCTCTGTGTTGAGTTTATGAGACAAGGGAAATCTCCTCAGGAGGCAGCTAAATTAGCAGTAAATAGATTGTTTGAAAAAATTCCAGGTCTTGCAAACGATACAAGCAAACAAGTAGGTATTGTCGCCATGAATGTTAAAGGTGAATACGGTGCCTGGGCTGTTCATGATAACTTTAAATATACCATCAATAAAGAAGGAGTAAATACGGTTGTTGATTCTAAATTTGGTAAATAATGCCTTTTAAACCAGAACAATCTTTGAAGATGGTTTTAACTTCTTTGTTTAGTCAGTATAAAAATGAAAATGGAGTAAGTGCCACCAGAGTTCAAGCCGTTTATAGGCAAACTATGGGCGATTATATATCAAATCACACCACCAGGATTTATATGAAAAATAATGTGCTTTTTCTCTATATTGATGTTCCTTCTCTTAGACATGAACTTTCTTTGGGTAAAATAAAGTTATTAAATATTCTAAATGAGGCACTCGGTGAACAACAAATTAAGGAAATCAAATTTCATTAATTTGCTAAATCGTGAGTGAGAATCTATTTAAACAGAAAAATTTAATCATTGAAGCAGCAAAGACGCTGGGCTTTTCTCGTATCGGTTTTGCCAGGGCAAGTTCCTTGGATCAGTCTGCTGAAAGGCTAACACAATGGCTTGAAATGGGTTATCATGGTGAAATGAAGTACATGGAAAATCATTTCAGTCTTCGAATAGATCCCCGTCAATTAGTTCCGGAGGCAAAAACGGTCATTGTTCTCTCTTTCAATTATGCCACAAAAAATACACAAAAAGATAAAAATGCACCTAAAATAGCTAAATACGCCTTTGGAAAAGATTATCATAAAGTAATTAGAAAAAAATTAAAAAGTCTTTTTGGTATTATTAAAGATATTTGTCCCAATAGCCAGGGCAGATATTTTACTGATTCTGCGCCCATTATGGAAAGAGATTGGGCCGAGTTAGCAGGATTAGGTTGGAAGGGAAAAAATACCCTGCTGATTCATCCTCAGGAAGGTTCATTTTTCTTTTTGGCTGAAATTATTATTGATGTGGAATTACCTTATGATAGTCCAATGAGAGATTATTGCGGCTCTTGTCGTCGTTGTATTGACGCTTGTCCAACCGATGCCATAGATAAAAATGGGTATCTGTTAGATGCTAAAAAATGTATTTCCTACCTGACCATTGAACTAAGATCTCAAATCCCTGAAGAATTTAAAGATAAAATGGATAACTGGATTTTTGGTTGTGATATTTGTCAGGATGTTTGTCCCTGGAATAAATTTTCTTCCCCGCATGATGAAAAAGAATTTTTACCCAATGAAGACCTTATGAATTTTACCACAGAAGATTGGCATGCGCTGACAGAAGAAAAATTCACAGACCTTTTTGAAAGTTCTGCGGTTAAAAGAACTGGATTTAAAGGTCTTTCCAGAAATTTGTTATTTATAAAATAATATTTATGCAGATTAATTCACTATCAAGGTATTTCATTATAGCTTTGGTTACCCTCATCCTGGGTACTATTATTTATCGGTTTTCTGAAATTATTAGCTATGTGATCATCGCCTGGATCATCTCTTTAATGGGATTACCTGTCATGAGATTTCTAAAGAAAATCAGTGTTGGTAAGTTTATTATACCCAATTCAGTAGCGGCTACCTTAACTTTAGGCGCTTTCCTTTTTTTAGTTTTAAGCATTTTGGCATTGTTTATTCCCGTTTTTTTTACTCAGGCTATGAATTTATCGGAAGTGGACTATAAATCAATATCAGTAGCTCTCGACGAACCCTTTCAAAATATACTGCGTTGGTTAAAGTCTTATGGTATTCCTGTTGAATTTATAAATCTGGAAGAATTGGTGAGTTCTCTTACTAAGGGTTGGTTTGAGCCTTCGCTGGTAACGGATATTCTTACCGAATTCTTTTCCACGGCAAGTAACTTTGTGGTTGCCATAGCGTCTATCTTGTTTATTGCTTTTTTCTTTATTCAAGAACAAAGTATGTTTTTAAGCTTCTTGCTCACCTTAATTCCTGATAATTATGTAAAGCAAACTCAAAATGCCATACAAGAATCTATTAGGATTTTATCAAGGTATTTTAATGGACTGCTTTTACAAATGCTCCTTATTACTATTTATATGCTGGTAATGCTGTCAATTTTTGGGATAAAAAATGCATTAATCATAGCTTTTTTTGCTGCTCTTATGAATCTCATTCCTTATTTAGGCCCTATCTTTGGTGCTGCATTTGCTGTACTTATAACGCTTTCTTCTAATTTAAATCTTTCATTTTATACTGAGGTGTGGCCTCAATTGGTAACTGTCGTACTTATCTTTGGTTCTATGCAAATGTTGGATAATTATATTTTACAGCCTTTTATTTTTTCAAAATCGGTTTTGGCTCATCCACTTGAAATATTTGTTGTTATCCTTATTGGTGCCAATTTAGCTGGTATAACCGGAATGGTTCTTGCCATTCCCCTCTTTACGATTATCCGATCTTTTGCTAAAATATTTTTTGAAAAATTCAAAATAGTTCAGTTGATGACTAAAAATATGAATGAGTCAGGATTTTAATTCCTTCCAAATTTGCTGAGCTATTTTATTCGTCAATTCATCAAGGTAAAAACTCCCCGCAATTGGATCTATTGTTTCTCCAATACCTGACTCCATCTTGAAAATATTATGTATATGAGCTAAGTTCTCGGAACGCATTTCTTCATTTATTTCATCAAAATCAAGATAGATTAAGTCTGTTCCTCCAAGTATGGCGGAAAGTGTTTTTACTGTTGCTTCAACTAAAAAGTGATCATTATACCCATTTCTCAAAATTGGTAATGTGGAAATAAACAACGGTGGAGCCGGATTATCTATTTCTAAGGCTTTAAGTATATTTCTCCAAACAATTCTTTGGGCTCGTCCTAAAGAAATTTCATACAAATAGTTAGCGTTTATATCTCTTGAAAAATAAATATTTTCGAGGAACTCATAAGTATGTTTCTCGCTTTTCATTGCACGTTGAATTAACTTAATAGCTAGCTGGAAGTTGTCCAGTATTTGGTTAATAGGCTCTTCTTCTATACTTTTTAGATATGTTTTGTCTGATAAAAAAAAGTCTGAAGGATTTCTTACTACCTGATGTACTTCTAGCCAATGACACGATGGGTATAATTTTTTTAATTCATCAGCCTTGGTCTTGGTTTCCTCCCTCACATTAAGCTTGAAATTATTTATGCCAATAGAGATGAATGACTCAATGGTTATTGTGGTAAGCGTTTCAAGATTGTTAAAACTAATACCTCGTTGACATTGATTATTTTTTCTCCAAACAATAGGTCTCATTTTGTTATCCTCTTTGCCAGAAAAAACCATCGGAGGCATTATAATTTCGTCATTATAGGTATAGTTTAAATTTTCTACTGGCTTTCCATTGAGTTCTTTTTCTGCCACCCTAACCCAATCTGATGTATCGGGTTTTGGAAATTTAACAAAAAAATGAGAGGATTGATCCATTGTTTTATTTTTGTAAATTACTTTTCCTTCCAATGTAGTTATTTTTTTTTGTGGAAAATCAATGATTTTTATCCTTTTTTAAAACTTTTATTTTACAGGATTGGTTATATTTACTTAAAGTCTTTTTTTTTAGATTAAATCTAAATAAATTATAATGATGATAAAGGAACCTATGCGTGTTTACTTAGACAATAACTCAACAACACCTTGTGATCCAAGAGTGGTGGATACAATGGTGCCTTATTTTTACCAAAAACCAGGAAATTCAGCAAGTAGAAATCATCCTTTCGGATGGGAGGCTGAGGAAGGGGTAGATTATGCCAGAGAACAAATTGCGGCGCTACTTAAGGTTGACTCTAAGGAAATTATCTTTACCTCGGGTGCAACCGAGTCAGATAATTTAGCAATTAAGGGCGTTTTCGAAATGTACAAGTCAAAAGGAAATCATATCATTACCGTGACCACCGAGCATAAGGCAGTGCTGGACACATGTGATAAGTTGACCGAGGTTGGTGCCGAAATAACCTACCTTAAAGTGGCTGAAGATGGTCTTATTGACTTAGCAGAGTTAGAAGCAGCCATTAAATCAACCACCATTTTAGTGTCGGTTATGTGGGCTAACAATGAAACAGGTGTTATCCAACCCATGAAAGAGATTGGTGATATTTGTGAAAAGTTCGGAGTCCTTTTTATGAGTGATGCCACGCAGGCCGTGGGGAAAATGCCTACTTATCCTAAGGAAATTGGGGTTCACCTTATGGCGTTTACTTCCCATAAAATGTATGGTCCAAAAGGAGTTGGTGCCCTCTACGTTAGTAGAAAATCTCCCCGTGTAAAAGTAACCGCCCAAATGGACGGTGGCGGTCACGAAAGGGGTATGCGCTCCGGTACCCTCAATGTTCCTGGTATTGTTGGCTTTGGTAAAGCTGCCGAAATAGCAAGACTAGAAATGAATGCCGATGCAGAAAGATTAAAAAAGCTAAGAGATAGATTAGAGCACGAACTTACGTCAAGATTGGAGGAGTGCTATATTAATGGTAATGTAGATCATAGAATGCCTCATGTTACTAATATTAGCTTTAAACACGTGGAAGGGGAGGGTCTTATGATGACTTTCAACCAAAATATAGCCGTTTCTTCGGGTTCAGCTTGTACCTCCGCATCTCTTGAACCTTCCTATGTCCTTGTGGCATTAGGTTTAGGTGACGATTTAGCTCATTCATCTATTCGTTTTAGTTTGGGTAGATTTACTACCGATGAAGAGGTAGATTTTGTAGTGGATAAATTGGTGGCAGGTGTAAATCACATGAGAGATTTAAGTCCTATTTGGGAAATGTACAAAGAGGGAGTAGATCTTAGCAATGTTCAATGGTCTGAACACTAATATTTTATATCATCCGTTTAAAATTTTCATATTATGGCATATTCAGAAAAAGTATTGGAACATTTCCAGCATCCAAAAAATGTAGGAACGCTCGATAAAAGTAAATCTACCGTGGGTACCGGTTTGGTCGGAGCTCCTGAATGTGGTGACGTTATGCGTCTCCAGATTGAAGTGGATCCTTCAACGCAGACAATCATTGATGCTAAATTTAAAACCTTTGGTTGTGGTTCTGCTATCGCTTCTTCATCCTTAGCAACAGAATGGCTTAAAGGTAAAACTATCGAACAAGCCTTAACCATAGATAATATGGATATTGTAGAAGAATTAGCCCTGCCACCAGTTAAAATACATTGTTCTGTTTTGGCAGAAGATGCTATTAAAGGGGCCATCGCTGATTATCAGTCTAAAAATGGAATAGCCGTTACCGAAATGGTTACCGCTAATTAATACTTAAAAAGAGGCTATTTTAACTGTATGCTTAAATAGCCTCTTAATTTTATACTATGTTATACGTCGGGGAATCTGCAAAATCTAAGATCGTTGAAATTCGTGCTGATAAAAATATGTCAGATGATTATTTCGTAAGAGTGTCTGTCACTAGTGGTGGCTGCTCAGGTCTAAGTTATCAGATGGATTTTGATAATGAAGGGAAAGTTAATGATCAAATTTTTGAAGATAACGATGTTAAAATTGTGACTGATTTGAAAAGCTTTCTCTATTTGTGTAATACTACCTTAGAGTTTTCAGGCGGTCTCGATGGTAAAGGTTTCTATTTTAATAATCCGAATGCTGCCCGTACTTGTGGTTGCGGTGAGAGTTTTGCTGTTTAATTGGCTAGGTGTATGTTACAATCATTGAGCGAATGATAAATGTAGCGTTCGATGCAAAAAGATTCTTTCAAAACGCAACTGGTCTGGGAAATTATAGCAGAACGCTACTAATAAATCTAAATAAATATCATCCTTTTTTATTCAAGTTATTTCTTTTTTCTCCTATTTCCTCTGAAAATTCTTCTTCCTTATCAAAAAATCATCTTTTTAACATAATAAATCCACCCCGGTATCGAAATTTTTTTTGGAGAATTTTTGGTGTGCCTAAAGATTGTGAAAAATACCTGATTCATATTTATCATGGACTAAGCAATGAGTTGCCTGTCGAAATGGTAAAGAATCCAAAGATTAAATGGGTAGTTACTATTCATGATATTGCTTTCCTTTATTATAAAATGGACTACTCTTTTTTTGATAGATTCATTCATTTCCAAAAAATAAAATATAGTTGTCAAAAAGCGGATGTAATTATTGCCGTTAGCGAATATACTAAAACAGATATCTGTAAAAATTTTAATCTTCCTCCCGAAAAGGTAGCGGTAGTATATCAAACAGTAAACGATATTTTTAAAAAGACTTA
The DNA here is from genome assembly GCA_945878825.1 of Haliscomenobacter hydrossis DSM 1100. Classification (GTDB taxonomy): domain Bacteria; phylum Bacteroidota; class Bacteroidia; order Chitinophagales; family Saprospiraceae; genus BJGN01. The sequence continues at coordinate 2,593 of CAMDWC010000045.1, read as the reverse complement.
TACAAATGATGAATTTCAACATGTTGTAAATCTTTATCATTTACCAAATCAATATTTCTTATCGGTTGGAAGCATCACTGCAAGGAAAAATTTATTGTCAGCTTTAAAGGCCTGGAAAGGTCTTCCCACTGAATATCAGTTGCCCTTTCTAATTATTGGTAAGCCAAATCGTAAGTATTTTAAAGAAATTAAGGCAGAATTGAATCGCTTTAAAGAAATCTATTCAGATAAAATTATTTTTAAAAACGTGACGAATGAACACTTACCTATCATTTATCAAAACGCAGAAATTTTTATTTACCCTTCCTATTTCGAAGGTTTTGGTATTCCTGTTTTAGAAGCATTGTATAGCGGTATTCCCGTAATTACAAGTAATTCAACATCGTTACCTGAAGTGGGTGGTCCGGGTGCTTATTTGGTAGATCCTGCTAATCATGATGAAATAAAGGCAGGAATCCTTTTTTTCATGCAACATAAAGAGCAAAGAGAAGACGCTGTAAAAAAGGGTTTTGAGCATCTCAAAAATTTTGATACACATGTGGTAACTGATAAATTAGTGCTTGTTTATCAAAATTTACTTCAATAAGTTTTATGAAACAGGCCTATATTGCTATGATGGCCGGGCGAATGTCTAAGTCAACTCTTTGCCATTTCCTTTAATGCCGTTATGAAAATATCAAGTTCCTTGGTGGTAGTGTAAATATTGGGTACAATTCGACAACCCTGAACTCCTTGGCCATCAATGGCTACCGTCCATATTCTATATTTTTTCAATAGATTTTCTGCCATCAAAGAGGTTTTCATATTTTTTATACCCACATTGGCGATACCACAAACTCTTTGTGGGTCTGCTGGCGTATTTACTATTATATTTGGTTCGTTGCGTACCTGGCTAGTCCAATAATTTTGTAAATAGCGCAATCTGGCTTCTTTTTTATCTAATCCTATGCGATGTAAATACTCAATGGCATTTCCTATCGCTAAGTCTGTAGCAACGGGGTGCGTACCCGTATGATTCATTCTCCTTATGTTTTCCAAAGGATAGCCAAAATCACCAAACATTGGCCAAAGGCCGCCTATTTTTTCCTTATTGATATATAATAAGCCAGCGCCTAAGGGAGCAGAAAGCCATTTATGGAGACTGGAACCATAGTAGTCACAGTGTAATTCTTTGATGTCAAAGGCAAAATGTCCAATAGCATGTGCGCCATCGACTAGCACTTCCACGCCCTTTTTATGAGCCATGTCACAGATTTTTCTGATGGGGAGTATCTGACCTGTTATATTTACTATATGGCAGACCATGATTAATTTCGTTTTGCTTGTTATCGCATTTTCATAGACCGCGACTATTTCTTCATCAGATGTTGGAATATTTGGAACATCTACTATTTTTCGAACAATACCATATCTTTCTTCACATAAACGAAAATGCTCTATCATGGCGAAATAGTCTTGATTTGCCATGATAGCCTCATCCCCTTTTTCCCAATGAATACCTCCAATGACCGTATCCAAAGATTCTGTCGTGTTTCTGGTTATGATAATTTCTTCTGCGTCACATTGGATTAGATCCGCAAGTTGTCCACAAACAGATCTTTTATTATCCCACTGAACGGTTCGCATGTAGTGAGAACCCTGATAATTTACCTCTCTTATATGATGTAGATAGTCTTCCAGAATGGCTTGTGGCATAAAACAATAATAACCGTTTTCAAGATTTATGTAATCCGGCTTTAATCGGTAGCCTCCTCTGATTCCTAACCAATAGTTTTCATCTTCTGCTATTTCATCCACCGATTTATTGGTAACGGTGAGGTTTAACTTTTCTAAGGTGTTAAATAGGGCGGGGGCACCTAAGCCCATGGCGATGGAGTGTTTGAAAAAGGTCCTTTTATCCATGATTATTTGTTTACTTTATTGGTTTAAATTAAGGGTGATAGGTTTTTGCTGCGTTGGATTCCACTTCATTTTTATAAAAATGAACTTTTTTAAACTGTCCTCTCGTGTATCTAAGGGATTGGTCATTAAAATGAGGTGAATTCAGGTCACTGGATGAACCACCTGTGACGATAGAATGAGCGTTAATTTTGGGGCCAAATTCTACTACGGCAACAAAACTATTTCCCAAAGTCCCATATCTTTTTTTGGTTCCCGCTTGTGTTTTTGAACCAAATGCAGCAAGTGATCCCCAGGCAGATGAGGTGAAACCTACAGGCAAACTTTCTAAATCATCATTAAACTCTGGGCGAATACCTGCACTTATTCGTTGGAACCTGTTGATATCTCCCCATTTAGTTCTCCATGTGCCAAATTGGCTGGAGAGTTGATTTATGGTTTTTTCAAAAGCAAGTTTTTTATCTGTTGCCGATAAGTTTTTTAAAACATACGCCTCCAGGTTTAACATAGATTTTGCACCATAGCCACTTTTAACTCTGGCAAAGTCCATAATATTTTCACCATAAAAAACAGCCAGGCTAGTGGCAATGGATAAAGAATCTCTCTCAAAGTTCCAGGTAGATAACTCATTGATTGGATCAGTAAATGGAGAGGACAAATCTCCTTTATAAACTTTTAGAAGATCCGGGATAAT
>CAMDWC010000044.1 GCA_945878825.1 Haliscomenobacter hydrossis DSM 1100 | reverse complement strand
GAAGTTTAAAGGTCAGATTGGTACAACATAAATCGGTTGCTTGTAAATAAAAGGAACTGGGTTCTATTTGAGCTTCACCCGTGAGCGTTAATGAAACCTGAATACTTGAGGGACAGACCAAAACAGGGGGTGTATTATCTATTACCCGGACTATACGTGTACATTGGGAGGTATTTCCACAAGGATCTGACACCATATACATGATACTATGCAAGCCGGGAGGAACGCCAGTTAATTGGCCTCCATTACCATTTATCACACCATAATTGGACATGATAACCACTCTGATCTGATTACTTGGTGCACAGGAATCTATAAAAACAATGGGTGGAACGATAACGGTAGCACCACATTGTGTTGCAGAAGAAGTAAAAGCAACCAAAGTATCGGAAATACAGGTTAAGCGAGGTTTTATGGTATCAACGACTTGAATAATTTGTTGAAAAGTAAGTATTGCATTGGTACAGCCATCGACGGCTGTCCAGTTTCTAATCAGGGTATAGGTAGGAGCACAACCATTTATTATTTGATCATTATAGGCGAGGGAAAGGCCACAGATATTTGAAGGCATTATATTAAATCCGTTTAATTTAGGCCAACCTGTACTATCCGGGGTTACGTTGGGAGTTACGCAGGAGACTCCCCTTCTACCAGCTACATTATCACGGTTTGCCGGAAAAACTAAATTTCCTACTACTGGTCTTCTTATTTTTATTTTCTGAACACAAGTATTTTTCTGTCCATTTAAAAGGGTGATAGTCCAGGTTCTGTTTATGATACCAACAAGTGTATCAGTGCATGCATTAATTCTATTTTCGTATTTATCTTCATAGGTAATACTGTAAGAGTTACACTCTAACGAAGTAGCTTTTCCTAATCTTGCTGTATCTGTAGGCGTTCCACACAGAACGGTGGTATCTCTTGGACAAATAATAAGGGGCGATCCAAGTGAAACCACTCTAAAGGAACCTACACAGATATTTCCACTGGGAATGTGGCGGACTCTTGCATAGAGCAATTGATTTAGATAGGTACGGCCAACGAAAGGCGTGGTAGGTAAAAGCTGGCCATTGGGGCCAAGCATAACGGTAATTTCGTAGTCTGTTGGCGCTGACGGAGTACAAATAGCTGGATTTGTTTCGCTGAGAATCATTGCGGCCGTAATTCTCAGATTACAGGTAGAATCCGCGCTAATCGAAACATTATTATTACAAATCAGCGTACACTGGCTGTGTAATAAAATAGGAGAATTTAAAAAGAAAGCAATTATAGCTATGATAATCCAATCTAATTTTTTGAACCCACGCATAATAAAAAATTTTAATAGTTATAAGAGAGGCAATACCAAATTCATGCCAAACTGAAAGATTTTATAAAAAGGCGACATCTAAAAAAATGCCGCCTTATATAAACTATGGAAAAGCTTTTAATTTATTTATTAGCAGAGCTTAGGATCATTCTTTTAACATCGGTAAAAGAACTGGTTTCCAATTTATAGAGGTAAGCTCCGTCACTCCAAAAACCATCTCTTTGGAAAAGAATTTCGTTAAAACCCTTTTGAAAAATACTTTTAGTTTCCCAAACTGACCTTCCGATCATATCAGTAATAGATATTTTAACCTCTTGTGATTGTGGTATAGTGAATCCTATAGTGGTATTTTGATAAAAAGGATTCGGATAATTTTGAAACAATTGATATCCACCTTTATCTATATCTTTTACACCGTCTTTGAAAATAAGATTAAGGTCGAGCATACCACCTTCATGGGTGTAGGCCTCGGGAACTGTTGGATGAGATGCTACCTTTAGCGCGTAGATTAACTCTGACGATTTTTTTGCTCTGAAGGACAGTCTAAGCACGGGAGTGGCCGTGGTAGGCCAGGTTTTCTCGCGCATAACATTCCAACTTGCCGTTAGAATACCTTTTTCTTTATCAATTAGGGCAAAATTTTCATCTGTTATGCCAGGAACATCTCCTGCTGCGTAGTCTATTATTTCCAATATTCTTTCATCAAAATCGAAAGTAAACTGAAAACCAGCGACATCTTCCTGAGAAGCTGCATTTACGTCGATGGTAAATTCCTCTCCGTACTTAAATTTCAAGTTGGGAATCTGTAATTGCAGTTCACCAAAAGTACTTCTTGGATTTTGCACGATGAGACTATTGGGCGTTGCAGAACTATTTAGATCACCCACTTTAATACCTATGAAATTAGCCTGGGCAAATTTTGTTTTAAAATCGTCTAAGGTCTTAGCTTCTGGAAAAGGTGCCTTCAGAGGAGTTATACCAGCGGGAAAGACATAATCGGCATCAATGAAGCGCCAAGAATTATTCTGTGTTCCTAAATCGGTATCTTTACCTAAGATTAACTTCCTCAATTTTATTAAATCCAGCGTAGAAACATTACCTGAACGATCGAGATCAGCTGCGATTTGCTGGTAGGGCGATTTCAGGGATATTATGCCGAGGATAAACTTTTGGATTAGCACCAAATCCATGGTTGACAGGCCATTAAGCAAATCGTCGTTCTTATAAGGTTGTAATTTATAGTTTTTACCAAAAGCTAGATTTGCCAATTCAAACTTACCTGTTGCCGTTGTTAAAACGTTCATCGTAGGGTCATTTACCTCTTTAACAAGCACTTTTTCAACGTCTTCCCCTTTTTCAGTTTTGATAACGCCGGCTATTTTTCCGATAGGATTGGTCAAGCAAAGGCCATCATTATCCTGAACATCCACGGTAACGGTACAAAAATCACTATTTCCTTTAATGTCTGTCACCCAAAGTTCAACCGGTTGAAGGCCAAAATCGGCGCAGGTAAACGTTAACATGGTGTCAAGCGGATGAGGAGGGATTCTGTTCCCTGAATTACCTCTTTTTATACTAATTTTTATAGGGCCACCACAAAAATCGCGGCTTGCAAGATTTATATCTTTGGCATCGACCATGGCCATTATAGCTGGCATTTTGGACAGATTTACTGCAATATTTTTACAAATCGGGGTAGGTGGTTTTTTGTCAATAACTGTCACCGACGTTTGTCCTGTCACTTTATTACCGCAACCATCAGCTACCGAATAGGTGAAAGTAGTGGTACCTAAAGGATAGGTTCCACTGGCATTGGCTCCATTTTGATTTGCATACGGTGAGTTATTGGTAATGATAAGATTCTGGTTACAATTATCGGTAGCCGTTGCCAAAGGAACAGTTACTTGAGCTACATTACAGTCTGTAAACAAATTAATAACCTGATTAGCTGGAACGGTCAAAACTGGTGGGGTTTTATCCTCCACGATAATCAACTGGGCGTAAGTAAATCGATGTCCAGGAGAACCAGGCACATATTTACACAAATCGACTACCTCCCAGGTACGGTAAACTTTAAAACAGCCTGGAGAAGTCATATTAAAAACATTATCAGTATAGGCAAATGCAATTTGAGCACAAAGGGGTTCATTTACTATTGGCCTTCTGCTCATTACCGGAAGATCATTTACACCCACCTGAGCGTTGCAAGAATTGATTGTTATATCTTTAGGCCAGATGATATGTTGAGCCAATAAAATAGAATTATTAACAATATTTACATTTTGGGTACAAGTAGCTTTTAATCCACGGGCATCCGTAGCAGTAAAAGTACGGGTCAGAAGACCTGTATTACATTCAGCTCTGGTAACGGTGTGTGAAGAATCTAGGGTGTAGCTACAAGCTTCTAAAACAATCGGACTTCCAAAGCGACCCAGATTAATGAGTTCGTCATTGCATTCAGTGGAAGTATTTGCCGGACAAATAATAACGGGAGGAAGTTTATCTTCGACCAACATTTTCACTTCACAGGTATTATAAAAATTTCCCCAAAGGTTTCCACCTGGCAATTCCCTGGCAGGATCAACGGGCCCATTCCCTGGATTTGAAATATACACCCTCATTTCAACGGTTATTCTACCTTTATCGACATCATCGCAACAAAAGGAAACATAATCGTCAAACCATTCCTGATAACCAGGGGCGGGAGAATCATCACCATTAGCACCGTTGCAGCTATTGGTATCTTTCCTGCGCACTTTATAGTAAACAGGCAGCCCACAATTGTCTCTGGAACCACTATCAAAAGCTTTGGCAGAGGCGTAGGCTGTGCCCTCATTGGTCAGCGTAATATTTCCCGGACCGTTACAGATGGCGACCGGAGGTGTAGTATCAAAAACCTCCACAGTAGAGGTACAGACGGCGGTATTCCCGCATTTATCTCTGACCATATAGGTTATGGTATGGGTACCTAAAGGCATGCTAATTAAACTGGGATAAGTTCCTGAAAATGGAGTTGTTACCATTAAATTTGGTGCAGCATCACAATTATCTGAAATCAACTGAGGCGCACTTAATGGCACGAAAGCTAAACAGATAGACGGTTGAGTTGAAACTCTTTTAGGTATTGGACATACGATAACTGGTTTCGTGGTGTCTTTAACTTGAATGATCTGCGTATGCAAGGTATCCTGACTGGTACAAAGGTCGATGGCTGTCCAACGACGAATTACCGCAAAACTAAGTCCCGCGCAGGTACGTGTAGTATCATCGGTATACGAATAATTAATTTTACACAATCCAGCGGAATTTACCACTCTTCCGTTAATGGTAGGAAAACCTGTTATATTGGGGCTCACATTGGGCGTATTACAACTGAGCAAAGTATCGCGTGGAAAAACGATTCTTCGAAGTGGAGTTAATGAATCGAGGCTAGGCTTTAGCAAGCTAATTTTCTGAATGCAAGTATCGGCATTACCATAAATATCAGCAACAATCCATCGTCTGAATATTTTTTGAAGGGTATCAAGCGAACAATTGGACACCGACACACTATCTTTATAATTATAGGAAAGTGAGCCATTGCAATTATTACTTACGATAGTAGGTCTTCCCAGATTGATCCCGGAGGTATCAACACTACAACTAACAATAGTATCGCGGCAGGTAATAACGGGCGGCATTTTGTCCACAATACGGGCAAAACCATTACAAGAAAAGGCGGTACCAAAAACCAAAATTTCGATCCTCACTATAGAACCGATATAAGGATTTAGGTTTACCGACAGGCTTCCAGTATCCCTCTTAATGAGCGTACCGCTCTGTGTAAATAGCGCAATAGACATATTTGAAGTTAAATAAGTCGTTGATGCGGTATCTACAATAATAGCGGGATGAACAACACCCACACAATTTTGATTCACCGCAATTTCCTTGGGCGCATTTATTGGTGCAGGGTTACACGTCAAGGTTTGGGCACCCAAATTTTCCGAAAGGAAAATAAGGAGAGAGAGAACCAATAAAGGTCCAAACCTTATTACATTGGTTAAAGAAAGACTCCCCAATCTAAGTGAATTAGTGAGGATAGAGGGTACATTTTTTTTTGCTTTTCCATTCATGATTTCCATAATTGCCGGATTTGAGATACGAGATAAAACCGTCCACATAAAAAACCAGCGAAATACCTTAATTAAGTATTTCTGTTTTCGATAATACGTTACAATACAAAATCATGCCAAATTACATATACAGATAATAATTAATTTAAAAAATATACTTATATAAAAAAGGCCTCTATCCGGATTGGGATAGAGGCCTTTTAACCAAGAAAAAAATGGTTATCTTATTGATTATTTTTTACTTCCGTATTTTTGGGGATCAAAAGCGATGGCAAAAGTAACTTCGTGTGTGCCTGTTCCACTGGCGTAGCTGCTAATTTCCTGTAGGGATAAATCGAAGGAATAGAAAAATTGAATATTAGCTGCTTTAGCTCCAAGAAGGAAACCCAAAGCGCCTAAAGAACGGTATGAAATTCCGGTAATAAACTGGTCGTTTAACAGACCAACATTGAGATTCAGGTCAGCTTGAAAAGGCGCATTCTTAATTCTCCTTAAAAAAATAGAAGGCTCAATAGAAACATTACTGGAAGACGATTTGATTTTATGACCAGCCAATACCATATAGTAGTCGAAAGGAGAAGATTTATTTATATCTACTATGGCGATATTATCGAGACGATTCCCAACAATATTAGAAAAGGTCACCCCTAAATAGGTAGGTCTTTCGTGACTTCCTTCAGATACAGGTTTACCAAACCCAGCCATGACAGAGAGTGCCACGTCGAATCGACCGATACCTGCGACGGCATTTTCCGCTATAGGATCATTTAGATCGTAGTACTTATTTCCATTAGTAACATCGGAAAAGATGGCGGAACTTCTCAAGCGCAGCTGTTGAAATTCTGTTGAGAAACCAGCGGAGAGGAAAAAATCTTCTTTAATATCAAAAAAGAAAGAGTAATTCACCGTAGCTTTAGTTCTGGATAGAAGGCCTGCATTTTCTGAAAGAACGCCCACCCCTAAACCGAATTTATTTCCCAAGGGCCCATTGTAGAGCGCATTTAACGATTTGGGACTATCTGAAATACCGGACCATTGGTACCGACCGTTTACTTGTAGCTGATGAAAGCCACGTAAGCCTGTAGCGGCTGGGTTCACCAACACTGGATTTACAGTATAATGGGAAAAGTTAGCTTCATCTTGAGCGAGCAAAGACCCTGAACAAACAAGAAGGAACAAAAGGGGGAGAAATAATTTTTTCATGAATCTCAGATTAATATTTTAGCACTTTGGCGATAAATTAGTTTTCCCTTAAAAGGGTAATAGAACCTTCCAATGGTTTATCGCCATTAAAGTCCAGGGTAAAATAATAAACTCCTTGGGGCAGGAGCTCACCATTTATGGTTGTACCTTTCCAATCATTCCTATAGTTTTTCTGGTCGAGAACGAGTTGTCCCCAACGATTAAAAATACGAAGTTGATTTTGCTGGTACAACGGGTCAAAGGTTACACAATTGATAATAAACTCCTCGTTTAAGCCATCTCCATCGGGGGTAATAAGTTTACGGTATTCTAAACAAGCAAATCTTTCATCATTTACTTCAACTACGGAGATGGCAGGATTAGGTGCGCAACCCCTGGAATCAGTTAACTGAAGACCATAAATCCCCGGGCAAAGATTCAATAAAAACGAATCTCTTTTTCCGGCAACCTGCGGCCAGGAGTAATAGTATGGGGGAAACCCACCAGTTGCGGAAGCGATAATCTTTCCATCACAATTTCTATCATCGAGGGTTGGTGTCGCTTTTAGGGTAACCACAATAGGCTTTGGATCCTTTAGGGTATAGGTTTGAGTATATTTACAATTATTTTTATCCTCAACCACTATGGAATAGGTTCCCTGGGGAATTAAATTCAGCGAAGGACCTCTTACACCGTTATTCCAAACATACACATACGTTGAACCAGGAACTCCGCCAGAAGCAGAAACCACAATAGAACCGTTTCTGGCTGCGGGGCATCCAATATCAATGACAGAGGCATTCAAATCGACTTTTGTAGGAGCAGTAGCGTTGATTTCTCTTGTTATGGTGCAACCAAGGGGATCTGAAATTTTAACCTGATACACACCTGAAGCAGCATTTTGAAATAAGGAAGCGCTACTTGCCAAATTACCATTTAGCAACCATTCGTAAACAAAAGATGTACTTCCGCTATTATTCTTTGCTGTTACCTCAAGAATTCCATCTTTATTAGAAAGGCAGCTAACAACAAATCCATTATAGTTGGAATTTGCTTTTACGTTGGCCGTTAATATGTTTTTAGCTTCTACATTATATACTCTAACCACCTCATTACCGGAAGCTTCTCCGATAATTACGGTATAAACACCAGACATTACGTCAATTAAGTCTTTTGAGCTACTAATAGTGTCTCCTTTACTGTTCACCCATCTGAATTTATAAGGTGTTTTACCCCCTTGAACATCCAGAATAACTGAACCATTCAAATCTTCCGGACAATCACTTTTTGTGATAGCAGGTTTTGCGGAAAAGGTATTTACAAATATAGGCGCTCCCACAAAACTACAACCGTTGGCATCTCTGATTGAAGGAGTGTAGCTACCTTCACAAAGACTGATCAATTGCAGACCTGTATTATTTGTGTTCCAATTAACGGTATAAGCAGCGGTACCACCTGAAATAGATAGAACGATTCTACCTGTACATCCACTTTCTTCACTATCGTGTTTAACGGTAGCTTCAACGGTAAAAGGAGTTGGCGTTGATATAGTAAAAGAACCTTCTTTTTTGGTATTTATAGCATCCTCTACAATATAATTAATAACACCTCCTTTAAGATTTACCAGATTAAGAATACCATTTGTAGTATTAAAAACCCGGCCATTTAAGGAAAGAGTTAGTCTATAGGGGCTCGTTCCGCCACTTATCATCACTTTTGCTTTACCCGTAGTATCTCTTGGACAAAGCACCCCCGTGGTGGTAACGTCAACAGCCAGCGGCACCAGTTTATATTCTATATTAAAACAAGTATCTACAGGACAAGAAGAATTATCACTAACCTTCACGCAATACTTACCTGTGACCAATGTTTCAATGGTAGAGGTAGTTGCTCCATTATCCCATGAAAATGTGTAAGGGGGCGTACCACCTACCACAGAAAGGGATATTTGACCATTATTATTTGAAGGAGACCCTGTAACATGAGTTATTGTTGGCGTTACCCGTGGTTTACTTTGTTCTGTTAAGGTTACGGACAATGATAACGTTGCATTTTGTGCATCAGTAGCGGTCACTGAATAACTCCCCGGGGCTAATCTGCTCAAGTTTTGAATAGTTTGCCCATTACTCCATTTATAAGAAAACGGTGCAACACCTCCAGACAATGATAAGGTTACGGAACCGGTACTTGATCCCTCGCAAGGATTGACTACAACGGCCGGAGCAAATTGAAGTTTACGAACCATTTTGAGGCAAATCTCTGCTCTACAAACTGTTGTATCACGAACTATCAGGCAATAATTACCTGTATCAAGATTTGATATATTCTTAGTATTTGCTGTATATGTGCCAGGTCCTGTCCAATTATAGGTTACCAGGCCTTTTGTTCCCTGTACTGTCAAATCTATAGCCCCGTCATTTCCATTATTTATATAGGTAGGTTGAACGGCGGAAATAGATATTCCATCAGTTTGACCGATGGTGATGGAACGAAATAGTTGACATCCTGTTGCATCAGTTAAAGTTACGTTATAATTATTAGGAGCAAGATTTGTTTGATTTGCCTGAGATGGAAGACCTTTATCCCAAAGATAGGAATACGCTGTTTCACCTCCTGTAACTATTAGCGATATAGATCCAGTGTTTCTCCCTAAACAAATGGCATCTACCTTTTGAATAGAAAGACTAAGATTGGATTGTTTAATAACCTGTGGCGTGGATACAATGGCGCAACCCAAAGCGTCCGTAAGCGTTAATTGATAGGTACCCAGAGGTACGTTTTTAAGTTCTGGTAGTGCAGAAAGCCCACCACTCCAAGCATAAGCATAAGGTTTTTTTCCTCCGGTAACCACTATTTTCAAGGTACCTAATTCTTGATTTGCACAACCTGCATCTGTTTTGGAAACCTGAGAAATCAGCGCAGAATCAGGACCTGTCACCACAAAAGTAGCGACAGCATTCAGAGGATTTCCAACATTGGTTACGGTTACTGTATAAGCACCCTTTGCCACATTTTGTAAATCTTTTGATGTTGCCTGATTACTCCAAAGATAGGTAAAGACACCAGTACCTCCAGAAACCGAAATACTAATACCTCCGGTGTTGGAACCAAAACAAGAAGCTGCTTTAATGGTGGCACCAGTTGCTATAACTGGTGGTACCAAGTTACCAGAACGAACGGTTCCAGGAATAAACTGATAAGGGATGGATATTTCATTTTTATCTAAAATTTCTGTGGTAGACGTTGGGTCGTGAGTTACTCTGGAAGAACCATTTTCACTTAGTATACGAAAGCATAATTTAAAAATGACGGTATTGTTTGGCACAGAAACCCCTGCAACATTAGGGTCTAACCAGGAAAGTTTAATTTTTCCCGGGAGATTTGTTCCAGTTCCTGGTAAACCAAACTGAGATTCATTTAATCCAGCAAGATTAAAATCGGATAAGGTATCAAATTTCAGTCTTATCGGATCATAAGCAAGACTAAATTCAAGACCTAGAATATCCTTGAAATTTAAAACTGAAACAGGCATACAAACCTTATCGCCAACAACCCCTGTTGCATCGCCTACCTTAACGGTGAAATCCGTCGTGTTTACTAATCCTTCTATGAAGACTTCACCGTCTGAAAATCCGGGAGTGAGTTTCTGTTGCACGCTATCCAGGACTTCAAAATTGCTCTTATTAAAGCGAATTGGTACAGGACCAGCACCTTGTGCTGTAAAACAAGCTTTAAAAAGAACTGTATTATTGGCCACTGAAATACCTTTTGTATCTGAACTGGTCCATGACATCCTTATGTTTCCTGCTACGTTGGATCCTTGTCCGGGTAAACCAAAAGAATTAATACTTAAACCTTGCAGTCCGAAGCGGGTTACAGAATCAAAGCGTAATTGAGCGGCGTCATAAGTTAATGTAAATTGAGTCGCAGAAATTCTATTGAAACCTGTTGCACTAATATCAATACAAATGGGTTCATTTGCTTCAACGGCCCCACCAGTTACCTTAAATGTAGGCCCGTTTACTGAAGCGCCACCACTACCTGGTTTACCCAAAGTAATCGTACCCGATTGCGTGGTATATGGAAGAAGTACATCTAAAGCGTTGATAATTTCACCTGTTGTAGGAATCGAAACAGACGTATTTCCGGAAGAATCTCTCGCTGTGAAACATAATTCAAACAGCGTAGCTCCATCTGCAAGCGTCGTCTTTTGGCCTCTGCTATCAAACCATACTAAGATAAGTGATCCGGGTCTATTTAAACCATCCCCTGGTTTACCAACGGCTGCTTCCTCAAAACCTCCTGGAGATAAGGTACTATTAAAATTCCGAATTGATTTAAACAATAGTTTAGTTGAATCATAATTCATTTTAAATTGTAATCCAATAATATCTTTAAATCCCTCAATAGTAACAGGAACACAAACCTCGGAACCAAATCCAGCTGACGCATTTCCCACTAAAACCTTAAAATTACCAGAAGTAGTTGCCCCGCCGGCGCCTACCGTAATCTGGCCTTGTCGCCCTTCAAAAACGATTTCTTTGTTACTCGAATCTATTATTTCTGAAATAGCATCGAAAGTAATATTCGTGGTTCCATCTGTTTGTTTAGCTGCAAAACACACTTGAAAAATAGAAATGTTATTTGCTAAAGTTACCCCTTTTGACTCGATATCGAACCAGGAACATTTAATTTTTCCCAATGGATTTGTACCCCGTCCCGGCATTCCAAATTGCACGGTATCGAGGCCTGGAACCTGAAAATTTCTCAATGAGGTGAAGGTTAACAAGCTGGAATTATAGTTCATGGTGAATTCCATACCAGCTATTTTAGTAAAGTTTTGAGTATTTACATTCAAACAAAAACTTTCCCCTTTTGCTACCGCTTTATCTTCAATGTCAAGTATTAAGTTACCCACATTACCCGTAGTTCCACCTCCGGTACTGCCGCCCCCACCTGTACTTCCGCCGCCAGTGCCTGTGCCGCCTGCCCCAATGATGATAACAGGAGTATTTACGGTACTTGGAACCACAGCCTCTGAAAGATTTATAATTTCAATATTATTTACTCTGATAGTGTCTTGCGCATCAGCATTAACCGCGGTAAAGCAAACTTGAAACAAGGTACTTGCAGCGGGTAAGGTGATCCCCTTCAATTGGTCATCATACCAAGCCATATTTAACTTGGCAGATTTACTGTCAGGTGCCACAACATTGTTAAAAGCACCCGATAAACCAGAAACTGCAGGATTAAATCCCTGCACTTTACTATAGGTTAATTTTTGAGGATTATAATTCAGTGCTAATTGAAACCCAATTAAACTGGTAAAATTAGTTACCGTCACATTGGAGCAAAAAGCAGCCCCTTTAGCCACTGTGGTATCTTTAATAGCTATGTTTAACGTTTGCGCGTTTAAGAAATGACTGAAAATTAAAAGCCCAAAAATAAGAACCCGGCTAATTGTTAACTTCATAAAAATCGGTTTTGGAATGAATGCTTAAATAAAAATGCAGCAAAAAAGCATCAATTTGCTGGCATATATATGATTTGTTGATTTGACTGAAAATTACCTTGTTTAATTTGCAAATTATAGTAGCCTCTTGCTGGAAAATCAGAAACAGGCATTTGCAGAAATTGGACCCCAGAGCCAATTTTATTTAACCATCTTTTTATTACACTCCCTTTAAGGTTCGTTAGGGTGTATTCTACTGTACCTGGAACAGACGAAAACCAGTTTACAGAAACATCCCCGGAGGACAAAGGATTTGGGTAAACTTTGTCAATTCTTAATTGCTCTGAATCTATACCTTGTGCCGAAGAAGTTGCCCCCATTTTTAGAACCACGAAACCATCCACATAGAATGCTGTGATCGCTTTATAAGAGCTATCAGCCGTTTCCCTGATATTGGTAGGCGTGTCAACGAAAGTTATAGGAGATTTGAGACCTCTCAGACCTTTTACTCTAAAATAAAGAGAAAAAATAGATTTTTTATCGGGCAGAGTCACTCCTTTCAACGACTCGTCAAACCATTGGAAGCTAAGAACCCCTTTTGATTTTGAAACCAAGCCAAAATGATCATCCAACTTCAAAGGCAAACCAAAATTTCCTACACTATCTAAAATAAGTAGGGTTGAATCCCAGGCAACATTGAATTGTGTGCCCACAATAAATTTGAAATTACTTACTTGAATATCTGCTTTATACACATCAACATTTGACATAATGGAATCTTTTGGTGCCCAATAAGAAACATTCTGGGCCACCATGTGATTCAGAAAAACAAAACTCAATAATAAACCAACATAAAGAGATAACAACTTACTCATTTTCTAAATTTTAATTTAACACAATGAACCAAAACCATTACAAAATTAAGGAAATAAGTTAGAAAATATGACCATTTGTGCGTCATTCAAATTTGACCATTTTTAGCGTCCTTTTATACTCTGCAGATTCTATGGTAAAATAATAAATACCTGGTGAATGAAAGGTGTTTTTTTCAAAATTCAGCACATGTTCCCCGGCACTAAACCATTGATTTGAGTGCTTGATTAATCTTCCCGAAACATCGGTAATACTCCATTTCACTAAACTTTGAGAAGGAATTTGAAACCAAACATTGGTAGTTTCCGTAAAAGGATTCGGGAAATTTTGCTTTACTTCCGTAAAATCAATCGATTTACTTTTTTCTATCCAACCTAACTCTAAACGCAATAAATCATTATTTATATATGCCTCAGGGGACATAAATCTGGAATTTAAAGAAATGGCGTCTTTAATAAAGCCATCCCGTTTAGCTTTAAGCACAATGGTAGTCAGGACTGTATCTGTAGTTCTTCCATTCCAGCTAGCTGTTAGCAAACCATCCTGAGGAAAAAATCCAAAAAATTCTTTAGACGCCAGACCTTCTTTCATTTCAACCCAATCAAACACCTTTTCATCGAATTGTAATGCGAATTGGCATCCTTCCAGACCCTTTGTATTTTTTAGTAAAATGGGAATTTCAACTAACTGACCTGCCTCAAAAAATTCATTTTCTAAAAACAAATTCCAGGTTCCCGTTTCCTCACCACTTCTTATCCCTGGAGTAACCGGACCATTAATTTGTGCAGAACCGTTTACATCTCCGATTTTAATACCTATAAAATCTGAACGTTTATGTCCATCTATAGGATTGAAAGAAACCTCTTCAGGAAAAGCAGTTTTCCAGGGGTTATTCAGATCTGGGAAAACAAAAGAAGAACTGACAAACCGCCAGCTTTCATTAAACTGGAAAGCTAAATCAATGCCAAGAATCAACTTTCTTAACTGAATTAAATCGATAGTACTCAGTGTTTTTGAATTATTTACATCGGCCGCGATAATTTTATAGGGCGAATTAAAAGGCTCTACATTTAAAATATGCTTACTTATCAGAACCAAATCAAAAGTAGTTATCCCATTTAAAAAGCCTCTGTTAAGCGAAGGCTTAACAGTATAATTTCTATTTAATGTCAGCGATGGATGAGAATATCTTCCGTCGATGGCGGTATTCACTGTCGATGCAGAGGTACCTGACAGTCTTACTGAAACACCCTCGAGTCTTGCTTGATTTTCATTAGTGATAACTCCTGAAATAGATGCAGAACCACTACCTTTGCAAATATTAATGTTATCTTCCACATTGATATAAGTGGTACAAAAACTGTGGTTTCCTTTTTTATCCCAGGCATGAATTTCAACAAAAACCAAGCCTAGTGTATCTGAACACATTAACGTAATAGAAGTGGAATCTCTATTAAAAGGGACACCTACTCTATTGATTGAATAATAGGTAATTTGATTTTGTTTATTATTCTGAGCATTAACTGCCCCCTGACCATTACAATCAAATACAGCAGCACTAATAAAATCTGAAGCCCAAACGACCATCATACCCTCTCCATTTAGCCCTGGCATCAGACCAGTAACCACGCCATTTAAACAAAGTGGTGTTGTGGCTATTTTATCTGCAACAACGAAAGGAATTCTAGTTACAGCAACATTGCCACAACCGTCTCTCACTGACACCAAAAGATCATGCTTTCCTTCAGGTAAATTTTTCAATTTCACACTTCCCGTTGCCAAAGAATCTGTAGTCATACTGGTATTTGCCGCTAAGGTCCAATCAGATTGAAAGGTAATAGGTGCGGCTACTGCAGTGCCCTGATTTAAGGCTACACTTACAGCGGTTACCGTTAGATTACTTTTACAGAGATCAGCTGCTTTGAAACGTACATCAATATTTGCCAAACAGGTATTGGGAAAAGTGGGAAAAGTATCTGGCACAGGCACATTTATAATGGGTGGCGTGGCATCTAATATTTTAACTATCTGGGTATATTGGTAAGAAAATGCCGGCGTGGAATCTCTCGTAAATGTAGGCCAGATTGGATTAGGAAGAAAGCACGATTTGTTATCATTTTTAAATACAAAAGGCGTACCCAGGGGTTTAGGTGAGTTGTCTTGAGTGGCGGGGAAAACTCTTTCCCTGTAATTAAAAGAGGAATAATTAGTTGGTACTCTGTCCTTTGAAATGAAGAATTCTTCAACCCCATTTGTTCCAGGGGTTGTTCCTCTTGTGAAGGTGGTATTATTAAGTTCTCTGTCACGAACAAGTACAAAAAAACCTGTTCCTTCAGCGACATCGTAAGTATCATTAAAATCGCCGTCCCCATTTTGATCCCATTTCCGTGGAATCACTTGCGTGAATTTAGCCGGATCGATCGTATTCGGACATGAACTGGCCCATTCACCAAATTCGCACCAATTTATAACGGTATAAGTTCTATTTTCTTTCGAACAAATATTTGTTTCAGAACTATCAGGTGTAACTTTTGTTACAGACATACTTACAGCAAGGATATCACATGCCACCTCATAAGTCTCCATTACAGGAATTGAGGAAGCAATTTGGCAATTGAGATTAATATCGGCAGGAAATAAAATATCGTATTCGTGAACTGGAAGTACGCCAACTCTTTGGGTACACAAATTGATTCTAGTCACCACACCTCTAATCGTTTTAACTGCCACCCATTTACGGGTATAAAACCCAGCCCCACAGGTCAAGCTTGAATCTAATGAATACTCCACGGTTCCAGTACATTCCA
>CAMDWC010000043.1 GCA_945878825.1 Haliscomenobacter hydrossis DSM 1100 | reverse complement strand
TTGATGATTCCCTTGTAATGATGAGACCCTGGTTTGGCAGCAGTGTTCTGCACAAAGGCATGGTCATAGCCAGAAAGTAAATCAATGTCCCATTCCCTTTCTATGCCAAAGTCCTTGTCAATGACTTTGCCTTGGGCCTGCCCCCAGGTGTAAAATACTTTTACCTTAAAATCTCCGGATGCAGCCAAATGCCTGAACAATGGCGCGTTGTACTGAATCGGGTGGGTTGATATGATGGCTATCTTGGAGATACGGTGAAGGGGTTGAAGTCTTTTAGCAGGCTGAAGAAAGTTTAGATGGATTATACCTTAAGTGTATTTCACCCATCGAGATGAATAAAAGAAACTTCAAGAATACATTTAGCTTCAAATTCCCAACCTAAAAATTCAGCTATTTTGAAAAAAACTGCTTGTACAGGATTTCTAAAAACGAAACTTCAAAATTATATAATAATGCTACATCATTGATAGATTTACCCAGCTTCAGATCGTTGAGCGCTGATAGAAGAAGCTGTTGTCCTTCAACAATCCCTTTTGCTTCTCCCTCTTTAGTCGCTTCACCGATGTCCATTTTTAAGGCTTCCCAAGCGAAATAAAGTTCGTCGGCATTCCGTTCCATTGCCCAAAGTTGTTCAGGCGTATATTTGGCCTTATCGATCAAACGCAATGCCTTGCGGGCCTCCTTGTATTCGTTTTCGTATTCAGTAGTTAACATGGTGTCGAGCATTTCAGGGTTTGATAAAAATGAGAGCCAAACGTCTCGTCTTGATGTTATACTAAAATTACCCAATTTTCTCCATTTTCCAAGTTCAACGAAAAACCATTCAATACCATCCAACTTATCATCTTCAAAATTTTCATGACTGATACGAAAAGGATGAAACCATTCCTGTTTGTGGGGATACATTGTTCCTTCAAGGAAACACAATGAATAAGTAATCTTGACATCTCGGTGCTCTGCGAACACATACTTGAAGGTTGAATCTCGCTTCGGATCTAAAAATGCCATACATCTCTTTTTGCAAAGATGTACCAGTAGTTATATGAACAAATGTTGAAAACACTACTTTGGAAACGTTTTTTACCCCCTCTCCGCTGTTCAAGAAACAATCTCATCCAGCTTTTCCACCAGCTTTGCTGTTTCTGCTTTGGCGGAGCATTGTTCAAAAGCAGCGCGGTTGATTTTGTTTGGATCGAGGAAACTAACTACACCTAAACCAGTATTTTGCTCAATTCCCGTTGCCAGTTTCACCAATCTTGTCTTTAAATTGAAAGACATATGAAATGTCAACACCATATTTTAGAGAAATTTCACTTACGGAAACTCCATTTTTAATTTCTTTTGTGCTGTACATTTTATTTGATTTTTATAGAAACTCCTTCCTGAGGTTCTCAATATATGAAACCTCCACACTATACTCTGAAGCTATTGCTTTTATAGATTTCCCTTCCTTCAGTGATCTAAGTATTGAAACCACTAGATGTTGACCCTCCTCATAACTCAACTTCATCGATGAATTCCATGAACGAATGGAATCAAGGTATTTGTCATACGCTACCAACTGGCCTTCGGTATAGTTGGATTCATCAAGCAATTCAACTGCTTTCTTCAGATTGGGGTAGTTGTATTGGGTGTTCATGGTAAATGATTTGATGAATTTCGGATCAATGAAGTACTTTACCCATCGATCCAGTGAATCTTCCAAATTGAAATTACTTCTTTTTCTGCATTTCGATAACTCGATGAAATGCATTTCCACCTCTTTTATGCACCTATCAGGATCATCTGCGTTGACGATGATGTATTTGTGCTTCCAGCGATCTGTACCATGTTCTATGATGTGATCCACCAGGCAAAGTGCAAAAACAGGCTGCAAGTCATCGTAATCCAAGCCCTGTGGAATTTGCCTTCCATACACCCGGGCAGCATTGAACAGCACTCTTTTCTTTAAAGACTTTTGGCGGGCCACCTGCATTTCTACAATAAAAAGCCTTCCTACATCATCCGTGCATCTTACATCTACAATCGTAGTCTTTTTATCTATACTTTCTGGCAAAAGTTCAGGTGGTAGATACTCTATACTAACTACAGGATGCTCCAGTTGCATCACCGCATTGATCAACTCCATCAAAATCTCTTTCTCTTCCCCAAATACACGCTTGAACACCGGATCGGCAAGCGGACTCAACTCCCTTCTCTTCATAAGTCAAAGGTGGAGAGTACAATGTTTTCAAAAAGGTGAAAAACACAGCGCTATTATAGTATTTTACCCCAATTACAATGTTGAAGAAACAATCTCATCCAGCTTTTCCACCAACTGTGCAGTTACTGCTTTGGCGGAGTATTGTTCAAAAGCAGCCCGGTTGATCTTGTTTGGATCGAATGCTTTGCGGAAGTTTTCGAATTCTCGGAGACCCTCTAGAAAACGGGCAGAGAGTGTGTCAAGGTCTTCCTCGCCTTTCATGGTGATGACGATGCCGGCATTGGAAGCCCTCAATACATCCACGGCCGTGCTTTGCTCATGCAAGACAGCGAGAATTGGTTTGCCTGATAGCACACCCTGGTAGACCTTGCTGGGGGTGTAGTGTGGCTCTGTACTGCCGAGGATGAATACGGCATCAGCAGCTTCGAGCTGGGTAAGCACGTCGAGGTATGGGATGCGGTCTGGGTGTTCGAATACAGTGGTGCCGTAGAGGCCATGCTTTTCGGCGAAGCGTGCAAAAGGTTTTGCCAGTTGTGTACTGAACCAATGGTGACAGAAAGGCTTGTTTGGAAGAAGAAATTAATGCAACCTAGAAATGATATAACCAATGCAATAAAGGATACCTATTTTTCAAAAAAGATAAGGGCCGAGGAGGACCTTATAAAAAGAAGCAAAGGCGATGTAAAGAAATATGATTTTTTTGACCAAAGCAGTTGTAAAGCACTCACGTGCATCTGAAAATATCCACTGCAACTAACTCTTCAGATGATACATGGTTTTATTATCCTGAAAGCAGAGGACTTTGAAATACTATGAATGTTGGAAGGCAGTTGAGACAGTTTCCAATCCATGGATTCCTTAAATTACCGTTTATGAAGCGTAAGGAGGATGGGGGGGCAATCAAAAACAGTTAGGTTTTACGAAAAACAACCTTAAAAGATGAATGGATACAAGGTTGAAAGGATAATTATACAGGTAGAAGAAGAGTATTAGTTATTTGAATTCCTTTCTGAGTAACCAATTGTCAAGATATTTCACGAGATAACGGTTGATCAGATAAAAATTTACAAAATATGTAATGGACCAGCCCAAAAGTTTTGTTCCAGGTACAGGAAACATCCAGGCGTATTGAAAGATGGGTGCAGAATAACAGATTCCCCAAACGATATTGTACCCTTTCAATAAAAGAGTTTTGTACATCAAACCAAACAAAAGACCATAAAAGAAAATTGGCAAAAACATATATACCGGACCAAAATCTATATACGCTTCCGGGACAGCTCCCAAAGAGAAAGATGCACCTTCATCACGACCGGCAAAACTTATACCTGTATATTTTGAAGTGAGATCAGAATCATAAATAACTTTTTTATCTGGAAATAAAATCCTTGGCTTAAGTACATGCTCGAGTGCACCTTGCAATAGTTGACCGTCTTCATGAGGTAAGAAGGTTGGCACTTGTTTTAAGGCAAGTGCAAAATACTCAACATAAGAAATACGATATAATAATGCATCTCTTCCTCGCTCGAAACTTTCTGAGAAATTTTTAAGTGAAAAATCTTCTGAAACAATATTCCAAAGTATTGATATGTTGTTTATTTGATCTGTTTGAATAACATTTTGAGAACGAGCTCCACCGGTAAGATATGCTCTATATCGGCCCTTACTTGCAGACCAAACAACAAATATGAAAAAAGTAATTGAAATGGTTAATAAAGTTGCAACGACTGCTTTGGGTGTAATCTTACGGTTAAGGGTAAAAAAAGCACCAACAGCAACCAAGATATAATCTTTAAATGCTGACCAAAATCCTGAGAAGCTCAATAGAATCTCTAATCCAACAAAAAGTAGTACATATTTAGTATTTGAGGGAATAATAGAAGTATGTATAATCAGGAAGGTCAAAAAAACCCATTTGAAATAGACCAAACCCATAAGCATTTGACCACCAGAATTACCAAGTAAAATTGGAGTAAGTATTGCTGATAAAAATGAATATCCTACATATGCACTAAAAAGTTTTTTTCCATCATATCGAGAAAGAATTAATTGTAACTTTTCTGTGCGGGGAATAACTAAATTTAAAATAGGAAGGTATATCCCAAGTAAATAAAAGACCTGTGACAGAACGGCTAGCCATGTTGCATAAACAATAGTATCCGATTTATAGATTGATAAATCTGCTAATGGCTTTTGGAAGATAGCACCATAAGGGAGTAATATTGCAACAACCATCCAATTTAAAACCAGATTAACTAATAAATGTTTAGGCTCATTAATACGCCACATTAATTTAAAAGTCAACAATAAGACTGATCCAGAAACAAACATAAGTAAAGGATCTGGGGAAATTAAAACAAAAAAACCTAATACATAAAAGTGGGATATGTTGAACTTCACTTGAAAGTAAAATATAATGACGGATGAAAACAAAAATTAATTAACAAACTAAGCATAAATTTTAAAATATTCATTTTCGTGATATTACAGATTCAAATACGTCAAAGACTTTTATTGTCATTGATTGGGCTGAAAATAATGAAATCAAATTCTTGGGAATTTCGGAAACCGTCTCACCGCCATTTAAATAAAAATAAATTGCTCCTGCTATCATATTGAAATAATCTTCATCGATATTATCATCATTAAAGTGAAAAAGTGAGACTAAACTTATCTTAGAAGCTAATTCATTCATTTCACTTTTTTTGTTTGATATTGACAATATTGGTCTGCCAGTCAATAAACAGGGATATAATTTCGAAGGTGTATATCTTTCATCTGTTGAGCCGGGAATGAATAATAAATCAGCAGATTTCATCAAAGAAATAGACTCAAAGTAACTAACTCTGTCAGGAATTTCAGTAACAAATTCATGAATTCCCATTTTTAAAGCTATTGGTTCAATTGTCTTCACGCCATTCCCCTTTGTAGCATAACTAGTTCCAATAAAATAAAAATGAATTTTAGAAAATGTAATACTGTCCTTAAGAAGACCGACTTTAAATGAATTAAATAGAACTATAATACTTTGTTGTAAATCGTGACCGCCTCTACCAATGTATACTATATTGAATTTGGTATTTTTAAAAAGGGGGGGAGCGACTGAAGTTGATAAGTTAAAATCCGACTCCTCTACTCCAAAGGGAATAGTTTTCAGAATAACATCTTTAGACAATTTATATTTTGACTTGAAATAATCATTGTACTGGCTTGAAACACTTATGATAGCAGCCGCCTCTGGAATTGTTCTTGATTCTAAATATTTATCAATTTTAAGATTAAACAAATACTTTGGAGGTTGCTCATCCTGTGGTTTTGATAAATAATATTCATTGACCCAAGGATCTTGAATGTCTAAAACAAAGGGAATATCGTACTTATTCTTCCAGTAGGTTCCAAGGTAAAGCAGATGAGTTGCTGTAGTTGAGAAAAATATTAAATCGTACTTATTCCTTTTAATAAGTTTATTTCCCATTTTTCGAAAATGCAAAAAAGACCGAATTGAAAGACTACCAATCCCAAATTTTTTAGTATGCCTGGCCGGAAAAGCTCCAACTTGATGTAGCGTAAAATTGGCAGGCACATTCGCTGATAATAATAAATCTATACTATATGCATCAACAAATTCAGGTTTAATACTAATGATGTCAATTGAATAACGTGTTCCGTCAAAATGAAACAACAATTGTCTGACACGGTGCATATCAGCAGCATTGACAGGCGGAAAATTGGGTGAGATAAAAAGTAATTTTTTTACCTTATTCATATCTCAAACTCAACAATTTATATTTTATTAACTTCATATATAAGATAGTAATTTGCCTAATATGATGTATGTGCTTTAGTACATATCCGAATTTAGTAGACTTATAATAAATATTTTTATAAAAAGATAGTATATCGTATCGGATATATTTTCTGAAATCAACAGGTTTTATTCCAGCCCAATGCAAAATAAAAGGGATTCCTTGTTTCAATTGAATAGCAGTTAAATCGATTTCTTTAGCCGCTGGAATTCCAGGCCATATCCAAAAATCATGATGCCTTACAGTAAAATGATTATCAGCTTTCCCCTTGGCAAAAATATAATTCAAACAACCCTGATCACCATGCTTAAATATATCAGGATATTTATTGTGTATTTTTGGACTGAAGCCTATAACTTTAGACATATAATCTTTGCTAATAACTCCACTAGTCATCACAATATGCCCACCATTGAATGCAAAACCAGGATATATATATTCATTATCTATCTTATTGATTTTTGACATGTCAATATAATGCTCATTTACTTGTTGATCATATTGATCTTCCTCAACTCCTGTAACAATAAAATCTTCTGAAAATTTGTTTAATTCATCAAGTACTGGTCCAAGAAAAACAGTATCTGAATCTAAAAATAAAAATCTATCCTTCTCCGATTTTAGAAGAATTGCCAATTTGCTCCATGGCCATCCGAAATTATGCATTGGCGTTTCAAACAAATGACAATTCCAGTTTCTCTGAAATTCAGCTATTGAAAAATCACCTTGAATTATATCTTTCAATAAATAAATTTCAACATCAGGGTACCAATAACGAATACTTGCGACACAAGGACGCAAAAGAAAAAGATCTTTTTTAAAACAGGCTATTACTATTTTGTTTAATAACATTAAAATTATTTAATATTTTCTACCATCGATAAATACTTCTTTTTTTCCCTATCCCAATTATACTTCATGTATAACGCAGAAATTGAATTGTGTTGAAGTTTCTTTAAAAGATCTTTATTGTTTATATAATTTTTGAATATTTCACTCAGTTCGCAATGATTTTCTTGAGCATATACAAATCCAATTTCCTTATTTTGATCAATAAATTTCTTTTGTGCATAAGTATCAGAACATACTAAAGCATTACCAGCTAACAGGTAGATAAATATTTTATTCGTCAAACAATATTGACGGTTTAAATTGTGGCCCACTTCAGAGGCTATGCCTATATGATGCTCTGAGGCAATTTGAGCCAGTTTGCTTTCTCTTACAGGATTTAAGAAGAATAACTTATTTTGATCTACATTACATTCATTCAGAATTTTGATAAAATATTCTTTTAATTCAATTGTTATGTTTCCCAATAAAGTCAGTGTAATGTCATAATTTTTGAGACTTCCAATAGCTCGTATAACTGTTTCCAATCCTCTGTTTTTCCCAATAAATTGTGAAAACCAAAATAATTTAAGTGGTTTTGGAGGCAAATTGACAAGTTTAATTGGAGCATATTCAATAGGAAAAACGTTCAAAATTGTCTGAATTGTTATTTCTGGGAATATGTTCTTGTAAGCATTTGCAATCTCTGGACTCGCTGCAGTAAAATAATTAATTTTTGACACGTACTTACATTCAACATCTCGGATCATTTGTACGGATTTGGAATCTACATCGAATTCACCTCTATAAAAGTCTTCAAAATCAAAAATTGTTGTGGCGTTAAATTTAGCTGCCGCCTTTACAATTGAAGCTATTGATCCAAGATTATGTCCTATGTATACGTCTGCCTTATTTTGAAGAGCAATTTTTAGCAACTCTTGAGAAAATAAGACCATCGATTTGATACCGGCATCAAATCGATTCCCAACAATTTTATAGGTGAAATACCAAGTTTTTTTTCTGATTCTTGATAAAAGATAACTGAATTTATGACTTTTCAAATGATAACCCGCTTGTATCCAATTTATAGAAGAATATTCATTGAATATTTCTTCATCAAAATCATCTGCCCATGGGGTAATCGGGCACCATATAACAGTTACTTCATGTCCTAATTGTGAAAATAAGATAGCCTCTTTTAGCATTCTCGGATTTGCTGAAGGCTGAGCTGATGTTACAAAAACAATTTTCTTTTTTATGAAAATAAGTTTAAATACAACCGAGAAATAAATTTAGAATCAAATCTTTTTAGGGCTGAATTTCTAACATCGCTTCGATTTAAATTGATAACTTCATCCAATTTAATTTTCATCTCCTCAAAGTCATTGACCACAAAACCATTTACATTGTCAATTACTACTTCTGGAATTGCAGCAACATTATAAGCAATTACGGGTGTACCACAAGCCATTGCTTCTATCATAACCATACCAAAAGCTTCTTCGGTTCTAGCCGGAAATAACATTGCCTTTGCCATACCTAAATATTTGTTTTTCCCTTCATCATCTAATGTTCCAACATATTGAATTATTGCTCCATCTATATATGGTCTAATCTCTTCTTCAAAATATCTCTTTTCATCAGGCAAATTAGATATATTTCCAGCCAATATTAATCTATTTCCTGTTTCCAATGCAATCTGTATGGCTTCATGGGCTCCTTTTAACCTTTCTAATCTGCTCAAAAAAATCAAAGGAGCATCTGGTGATGTTTTTTCAACTAAAGTATATGATGAAAAATCGATAGCATTGTAAACCGTATGCCATTCGCCTGAAACGTTTCCAGTGGATACACACCAATCACTCGGTGCAGTATATTTTATGTTTTTATTTGGCAATTTATTAATTAAGGATATATTTTTCTTATTAATGATTCGTCCATATGTCATTATCTTATTGACTTGATGATTCAATATGGGAAGTAAAAATGCTAATCTGCCAAAATTGTGTACCAAGTCAAACTTATCCCTGTTCTTCCAAAGAAACCACCAAGCTTTTGGGATTGCCAATAAAGCATTGATTTTCCTTGGAGGATAACCTTCAATGCCGAAAGGATGTACAGTACAGCCTTCTACCTTAGACCCCTTGGTTACTAACAAGTGTATTTCATGACCGAGACGGGCATATTCTTTGGCAAACATATATACCAAACGTTCATGACCACCATAACCCTTTGGAGGTACAAGAATTCCCGGATCCATTACTAACAATATTTTCAATTCAATAAGCTATTATAAAGTTCAATATATTCATCAGCAACAACTTCAAATGATCTTGGAGGCAAAATATTTTTTGACATCTGATCCAATAAATCCGATTCATTTATACACCTTTCAATTTGATATTTCAAATCTAATGCATCATTAAATCTGAACAACAAACCATTTTTTCCGTGAATAACTTGTTCTGCATTTCCGTATACATTGCTTGCGATTACTGGAAGACCCATTGCAAACGCTTCTTGAATGACTAAAGGACTCATTTCTGAAAATGTGGAACACAAACATAAAATATCATATTGAACTAATTTGTCAAGAACATCCTCATTATTCAGTAAACCATTCCAAAAAATATTATCATGATTCTTAGTAACATTTTTTAAGTTTCGTTCGTAATCAATCTCATCTGTATTGCCAAATATCGACAACTCTACCAAATCCTTATTGATTTTCATAACAGCATCAATAAGAATATGTAATCCTTTAAATTTACTTATACGACCAATAAAAAGGAGTTTAACTTTACCCTTACTAAAAACATTTTTGGATGGTAACGTTTGGTTCGAAGGAAGACCCTGTGGAATATAGATGATTTTGTTACTTTCAATTCCATTTAGAATTAATATTTGTTTATACCACTTCGAAATCACAACTATACGGTCACAATTATCGATCAGTTTAATTAAATCATTTTGTAATTTCTCAAATATACTAATGATTCCAAATGCAGTTCCATATTTGGAATTCCATTTTGATGGATCAATTGAAAGTTTATGAAGAACCTCGGATGAAAAAACCAAATGTTTTGAAAAACGGTTATACCCTCTTTCTTTCATGTAACATTGTGCACATTTGCTATAATTAATTTTACCATCGCATAATTGTTCACCATCATGGATTAAGGTTCCGTTTTTACATGAATAACCCGCTAAATGGAAAGTAAAAAGAACTTTTGAACCATATGATCTAGCAGCCTCAACATGCGATAATGTTATGCCATTACTACCTGCCAATTCATGAAAATGAACAATATCTGGTTTTTCCTGAATCAATATATTCTTAAAATATTCCAAACCGTCCGGTTTCCTAAAGCCCATAATTAATGAACGGTCAACTTCTGATGGTTCAGCAAATTTTATGACAGACAATTCATTGTAATTATACTCTTCATTGATTATTTTGTTGTAATTGGGTACGAGAACTTTAGTATTTATCCCTTTTTTATTCAAATTAAATGATAAAGACCAAGCGTAAATCTCAGTACCAGCAGTTTTTTCAGGAAGAAAATGATTTAAAACTTGAAGAACCTTCATTTAGTCAAACTCCTAATACTTTTTTCCAGGAATACTGCCACATCTTATGACGCACAGGACCAACAAAATGCCTCAATGCTATTTTGTCATAATCACAACAATGATTTACTTTGAAGGAATCATTCCCGCCAACTACAAAATATTCTGAAGGAAGGGCTTTAAAATGATTCTCAATTGCAAACTGATCCATGGCTGTCTGATCAGACCAATATGACAACAACCCATTTTTGTATAATCTGATGATATAATTGAATATTGGGCTCCAATCTAGCTTAAAATGATTCAGTATTATACAACCTAAATTTAATGGGGGAAATTGCTTTTTTCTAAACCTGTAATATGAAGAATCAAAATAGCCCATACCCTCATCAATCAAATAATAATTTTCTTTATAGACATCTATCCCCTTTGATTCAAATGAACTAAAATACACAATATCAGAATCAGAAAACATTGAAGTAGTTGAATGAATTTGAGAGCACATGATTTCTATTTTCCATAGAGTTGGATATAAATCCAATATTTCTTTTGGTAAAAATGGATTTATATCTTTCAAGCTCTTTATCTGAATGTCTGGAATTCTCTGAAGGTTGCATTTGGTATCATTTGTCAAAGTTCCATCATCATATATTACCCACTTCAAGGGCTTTCCATTTGCAGAAAAAAAAGACAAAATTGAATAAAGAAGATCAATAGATTGTTTTTCACCACATAAGGTGTGAATTGAAATATTTGACAACCTACTAGAAAATATATTGTCAAAATCTATTTTTTTTATAAAAGATTTCTGATTAAATTTTGCAATTCTAGTGGTCAGAATTTTTGTTAATCGGCCTTTCATATGAAATGAAATAAATAAATTTTACTGAGTGATGATTTCAAAATTTTACCAAAGAGAATCAATGAAATCTCTTCTACCAAAATCAGTTTTTTTGAAAGCGAAAACTATTTGTTGAGTATCTTTGTTTTTCAAGAATAATTTTAATGAATTAATTAGAAATCTTCTTTTATTACCCTTGTTCAATTTTTTAATTTCAAATTTGGAAAGTTCTAAAATTCCTTCAGAAATTAAGTTGTTTAAATAATTATATCCATTATACAAATAAGCAAATTCATTGTTTTTTTCTTGGGAATCATGAATTCGATAATTTAAATAAGGATAAGGAAGCATTAAAATAGGAGCCTTTGAAGTAGTTAAAACATTAAAATACATATCATTTGCAGGGCCGTATTTTTCCGGATAACCTCCTAACTCGTCAAAAAATTGCTTTTTAAAAACTCTTGATCCTGGCCCCCCGGCCAAAGAATTATTTTTGAAATAGTGGTTTCTTATTGCAAAATCAGAACACAACACTGATGGATCAATTAAATCTGACTCATAATATATTGCACTATGCAATGCAGTTGGATATTTACGGAAAGATTCAACTATATAAGCTATAGCATTAGACTTTATGCTATCATCCGAATCTACGTACATTATAAAATCACCAGTTGCCAAGGATGCAGCTTTATTGCGATTTGGATAATCTCCTATATTTTTTTCATTAATAAAATACTTTACCCTAGTGTCACTATTTGCAAATCTCTCAATAATTTCTACAGTCTTATCTTTTGAAAAATCATCTACAATAATCAGTTCAAAATTATGATAAGACTGGCTTAACACACTTTCAATAGCCTCAGCAATAAAGTTTTCTCTGTTGTATGCTGTCATCAATACACTTATCAAAGGAATTTCTGTATTCACTTTTGAATCTTAGAAAATTTAAAAGGATTGCACTTTCTTAAAATCAATGTCAAAAAAGAGGGAAGCCATTTCTGATCTAATCTAGATCCAATTTTTAACGAGACATGATGATGACGAGGTGAATCTGATGAGGTGGCATATTTTTTGAAAACATCAACGTACAAATTGGTATTCTTATACACATTAAAGCCACTTGCGACGGTAGCATGACTCTTAATTTGCATATTATGCAGTAATTCACGATTACTATTCAATAATTCAATAGCATTTATGAATTCATCAATTTTATCAATATTACACTTGAATCCATTTTCAGCATTATCAATTGTTTCTGCTATACCCCCTGGCAGGTTAGTGACAACAGGTACACATCCCATACTCATCGCCTCTAACATGGCTACAGGAGAACCCTCAAATTTTGTAGGAAAAACCAAAATATCACATTTCATTGCATAATCCAGAACTTCATCATTGTCTCTTGCCAAAATAAAAGTAACATTTTGTTGACTAGACCACTGATTTTTCAAACTTTCTGTTTCGGGTCCTTTACCAAGAATATACCATTGAGCAACTATACCCTTTGCTATTAGTCGAGTATTTATCTCAAATAAATCATAAATACCTTTTTCTTTGTCATGACGACCAAGATATAAAAGCTTAAGTTCTTTATTTTTAACCTTTGAAAGTATTCGTTTTTCGTCAAAAGGTATGCCATATGGCTGGTAGTGAATATCTAATGACCTTTCAGGGAAAAGGTTGATCAATTGATTGTATATATCTCTATTGTGTGCAATGAAGCCATCAATTACTGCATTGAATTTTTTTGAAAGTTCAACATTATATGGATCATGTACAAGTTGAACAACTTTTCTTGGGATATTGAATGCCTGTAGCATAATCAAATCAAATTGATCGTTAGATACTAACACTCCTGAATCTTTGGAAAAAGCAATTGCCAATTGATTGTATGTATTGTACCAATTATCTTTGGGATTCAAAATAAATTCTTCAAGATTTTCCGCAATGATTGAATCAAATTGAGCTGGCTCATTTTTGTTGTCTGTGATGTTTAATGCCAACAATTCCTGATGAACAGATTGATTAGTATTGTATCTTATTAGATTTTGTGTCAGTGAGGTTATTCCACCTAGATTATTAACAATACAGTGGACTACATTAAATCTTCCTGAGTCATTTCTGTGGTTTTTTATCATCAGATTGACAGCAACAAGTTGTCTATAAAGTTACCCCATGTATGATGTTGTACTGTATTTCTGGCATTTTGGTACAAGTAAGCATCCTTTCTTCTTTCTAAAAATTTCAGCATCAATGTATGTAGAGAATGGGGAGTATCACTTGAGCTATAAAAGATAGAATCATTTCTTTCGCCAAATAATGCGATAAATTCAGGATACCGTTCCACAACAACAGGCATGCAATAATACATGGCTTCAATTGTAGCAGAAAACGCACTCCATTTTGGTGTTGGATTCACATAAAGCATTGAATCTAAAAATAGTGAATAATACATTTCATTTTGCAATATATTATCTTTAGACAGATAACCATAGCAAAACACGTTTTCTATTTTTATACCTAAATCCTCATTGGACATGCCAATTATATGCAATTCCAGGTCAGGGTACTTCACTTGAATTTTTATAAACGCATCCAAGAGCTTGATGGCTCCATCAATATATTTTACACTACCAACAAACAGGATTTTATTCGATGCTATTTTCCGTTGGATGATTTCGGATTCATCAATTTCCCCGTAGTTGTTGTTGATAAAGTTGGATAGATATTTTACATTTCTCATAGAAAGTGAAGAAATCATGTATTCGTGAACAGTTTTAAACAGAGGCACAACAACTGAAACATTTTGCATTTGTCTCAGCTCCCTTTGAACTGCTAATTTTTCAAATATGTCAGGATCTCTTTCCAAAAAATACTTAAAATAATAATCGTAAGTCCAATCACCAAACTGAATAACATCAGACTTTCTGTATCGGAGCGTTGAGAATGAAAACGTCAGAAAAATGAATTTATCTGATTTTCTATACTTGAACATAGAAAACAATACCTGTGATGAAACTAAAAAGAAATGGAGTCGTGATCTGAAATAATCATATGTGGTATTGGGGTATTTCCTTCTTACATATTTGGTCAAAAACCTGTTATATACCTTTTCAATTACTATTGATGGAAAAATATCAATTCGGTTAACTTTTACTCCCTTTTTCAAGAATGTTTCTGTGAAAAAATAAGGAACATTTGACCAGGTATTCAATTTGGAAGAATCCCCATTGGTAAACACTGTAATCTCTCTAATCATTAATTGTCTTTAAATACCAATCAATATAACCATTGATCCCTTTTTCCAAAGAAACCTGTCCCCAATAGCCTAGGGATTTTATTTTTGAAATATCTGACTTCCAAAATAATGGATCTCCTTCCTTGAATTGTTGATTAAACGAGATATTGGATTCTGGAAATCTGTCAGAGATTCTATCAGCAACTTCCTTAATCTCTATACTGATCCCATTTGCCAAATTATAAACATCAAGTTCAAAATTAGAATTGCGGATTATCAACTCAATTGATTTGCACAAGTCTGATATGTGAATAAAATCTCTTGTTTCTGTACCATAACCAAATAATGTAATATCCTTTTGAACATTACATTTATTGCACAAATCCCACAAAATTTGTTTTCTAAGCCCCTCTCCATAAACTGAAAATGGACGAACAATTGTAATTTTTAACCCATACAGTGAATGGAATTCCTTACAAAGCAATTCACTCATCCATTTATGAAACCCATAAGGTGAAATGGGTGCACAAGGTGTATTTTCATTTATCGGTAGATATATAGGATTGCCATAAACTGCTGCGCTGGAAATATGCAATACTTTACATGAGTTAGCATTCAATCTTAATATATCCAACAATTGAGCAACCAAATTTACATTCGACTCAAAGTCTAGCATTGGCTCTTTAAGCGAAAGTCCGACATTACCTGACCCAGCTGCATTGATACATAAATTCGGTTTGTAGCTCTTTACCAATTCAGAAAATTCTGCAGACATTACAGAAACATTTCTAATTTGATCAGCTTCATTGTTAATATCAAAATAAGTGTCGCATCCTAATACTTCATATTTCAAATCTTTGAAATATCTAAAGAGATGTGACCCAATAAAACCTCGTGCGCCTATAATTAGTATCTTCATTTATTTTCAATTGCTTTTTGAAAAACATTCAGATAAGATCTACATACATTTTCCCAAGTGTATTTTTTCATCTTTTCCCTTGAAACAATCGCATTTTGATACATTTCGTCAGTATTAGATAAACAATAATGAAGTGTATTGGCAATATCACTTGGATTCATCGGATCAAAATAAGCCGATTTGACACCAATATTTTTCTCATGTTCCCTGAATGGAGGGATATCTGACAATACTGTCGGGGTACCGAACATCCAGGCATCCATCGCCGGCTGGCACATTTCCTCATAAATTGAAGATGAAATCAGCAATTCGGCACCAATAATCAATGCGTCCATGAATTCATTAGTAGTATACCCCAAACCAATTACATCATAATTACTGTGGTCATCGGCAGGTGATGAAACATTCAA
>CAMDWC010000042.1 GCA_945878825.1 Haliscomenobacter hydrossis DSM 1100 | reverse complement strand
TCTGGTGAATTAGCCAGACAAACATCGAAGGCATCCTGTGCTTCAATTCCTTCCAATCCGATGGATGTAGTAATAACAACTTTTCCTAAAGCCATGGCTTCTATTATTTTAGCACGCATACCACTTCCCGAAAGCAATGGAACAATAGCAATATCATGTTGGTTTACAAATGCGACGGCATCACCTACCTCACCCATCATAAATACCCCGTCAATATTCATTTGCTTTATTTTATCAGGCATATTTCGTCCTGCCACATAAAATGATAGGTGAGGAAATTTGGCATGACATATTGGCCAGACTTTATGTAAAAACCAAAGAAGCCCTTCCTGATTAGGTTTCCAGTCTAAAGAACCAATAAAAAACAAACTAATATTTTGAGTATTACTTTTCAAGGTTTTTTGATAGCTATCTTTTGAGGTATTCCAGGTAATAGGAACCACGATACCATTAAGATAAGGATATGAAGTTTTAAAATGTATTAGTTCCCGCTCTGAAATGGCAATAAGAAAATCAATTGATTTAAGTTTATAAGATTCAAACCTAAACATTTGATGCGCCATCCATCCATATATTACTTTTGAAACACCCCAATTTGACCCTTTAAAAAGTCGTTCCCATATTTCATATTCAAGATTGTGTGTCCTTAAAAGAATCTTTGCCCCTGAATATTTTTTAATTACAGGAATATAAGGCGTCAAATAAACAGTTTCAAGTATGATAAAATCATACTTGTTTTGGGACAAAAGTGAAATCAGTTTACCCTTAAAGTCCTTCTTAACAAACCTGCTAATTTGATATGGAATATTAGACCATAAATTAGTGAGGAATCCAATAGGATGGAAATCTGTATTAATTTCCACCATATAAATGAAACGATATAACGTAGAATCTAAATCTTCTATGTTACTTGAAAATCTGTGTTTATTAGTGTTTAAAGACAATAAATCGACAGATACACCATTGGATACTAAGGAACTCGCAAGGGATCGAATAGCCATAGACTCACCATCTTTCGATGGGAAAGGTACTTTTTTAGTTAACTGAAGAACACGCATCGCAGGCGAAACACCCAATTTTAAATATTATTTGGCGTTAAGTGGATTATTCCAAGTATTATTTATTCTTTCAATATCTGCCATGCGTTCCGATGGATCAATCTCTATGTTTAGAATATCATTTAATTTGACAGGCAAGTTCAAAGAATACTGAGGATTTGTCCATGGCCAATCTGAACTAACTATCCAGTTTAAATTAGATAAATCCGCTCCTTTTGCCCCTCTCATTATCTGTAGAGGAATAGTGTAACCCAATTTAGTACCATCTTTTTTAGTTATAACTATATCGACAGGCATAGGTACCTTACCCTTTCTTTCCAGTATCACTAAGGTATTATTATCATTAGAAGAGACATTACTTATAGCATAATCAACCGTAAAAGTAGTGTGGTAAAAATATTCTTTGTACCAATCCAGTTCAAGTTGGCTGGACTTTTCAAAAACCCTTATAAAATCATTTACATTGGGATGTTTTCCTTTCCACGTATTAAAATATCTAAGTAAAGCCTGATCGAATATTGGTTTTCCAAGAACATATTCAAGTTGTGCCAGAAAAACAGAACCCTTTGAATAGGCAGCTAATCCATACGCTCTATTTGTCTGATAATGATCAGAATGCGTTGACAATGGTTCTTCAAATCCAGATTTTGCAAGGTTGAAATACCCAGCATAATTACCTGCTTGGGGATTAGCTGCTACTCTACCCGGCATTAATATTTTATTTTCGATGAGATGTTGCATTACTCTTGAACTGGCATAAGATGTAAAACCTTCGTCCATCCAGGCATACAAACTTTCATTGGTAGCCAGCATCATTTGATACCAGCTATGCATTAATTCATGCACCGCCACACCAGCAAGACTACCAATATTTCTTTCTCCAGTGATTAAGGTTGCCATTGGATATTCCATTCCACCATCGCCACCTTGAATAAACGAATATTGTTTGTAATCGTATTGTCCAAAATTTTTATTAATATAATTGAAAGCTTTATCCATGATAGCAGGTAAAGCCTCCCAATTATCTTTCGTTTTATCATTAGATTGGTAATAAAAATGAAGCGTTAGTCCATCTGGTCTTTTTAAAGAGGTATGTGTATAATCTGGATCGGCAGCCCATAAAAAATCATGAACATTTGGCGCAATAAAGTGCCAGGAAAGCTTACCATTTTTATCGGCTTTTGGGGTAACAATATTTTGAGTATAACCTTTTCCAATTTGCTCTGGATTTTGGAGATAACCTGTTCCTCCCACCATATAATTGGCATCAATGTTTAAGGTAACATCAAAATCACCCCAAACGCCATAAAATTCTCTTCCTATATAAGGATTTGCATGCCAGCCCTGATAATCATATTCACATAATTTTGGATACCACTGAGCCATGGAATAATCAATACCTTCAGCATTATTTCTCCCGGAACGTCTAATTTGTAAAGGGACCTGGCTTGAAAAAGACATTTCCAGCGTAGTTGTTTTACCAGGAAGTATTGGTTTTGCCAGTTTTACTTCTAAAATGGATTCTACCATTTCAAAATTTAAGGTAATCCCATCCTGACTTAAAGCAGAAATTTTATGGAAGCCAATTTCTTCCGGGGTTAAATTGAAAATTCGATCGTCAACCCTTGGGTCAGGATCAGAAATAGTCCTGGAGCGAACATCCATAGTACTTCCAGGTTGAAATGCATTAAAATAAAGGTGATAAAAAATCCTGTCTAAAGTATCAGGAGAATTATTTGTATACTTAATGATTTGATTACCATTAAATTGGTGTTTTTTTACATCAAAATCAATATTCATTTTATATTGAACTCGTTGCTGCCATCTTTCCGGTTGGGCAACAACAATTTGAATAGAAAGAAGTAGAAGACAAGAAAATGTGAAACCTTTTTTCATGGTTTAGGTTTTATTGAAATAATTTTAAAGTTTAAAAATAATTCAGAGATGAATTAACGGTCAAAATAAAACCCTAAAATAAGTAAATCTTTTTTAATTTTACAATCTTAATTATACAACGAGAAATGAATCACGAAAAACAAAATACTTTAAAATTTGTGTTGGTGCTTATATTAGTTGCTGCATTCAGCCGTATAATACCCCACCCACACAACTTCACACCAGTGGGTGGCATAGCAGTGTTTGGCAGCTATTTTTTGGGTAGGAGTATTTGGGCATTTTTGGTACCTTTATTTTCACTTTGGTTAAGTGATTTATTTATAAATAATATTATCTATCCTATTCAATATCCTCAATATTACGAAGGATTTACATTATTTGGATCTTTTTGGGTTTATGGTTCATTTTTGATAATGATTCCTCTTGCTTGGGGACTTCTTTCTTCATTTTCCCTTCCCAAATTGGCTCTTACCGGATTATCAACCGCGAGTTTGTTTTTTCTGATTACTAATTTTGGAAGTTGGTTCAACAATCCCGTTTATCCACAAAATTTCTCAGGATTACTTACCTCTTATATGGCTGGTTTGCCTTTTTTCCAAAACACCCTGTTAGGAGATATATGTTATCTGGTCATTTTATTCGGGGCCACAAAGGTTTCTGGTTTATCTTTAAAACCCGTGTATGAAAATCAAGTTAAGATTTAATTTTCTTGTTTTTTTTTTTATCATTTTTCTTTCTACTCCTTTATGTTTACCCTCGCGTTCATTTCTTTCATCGGCTACAGTAGTCTTTATAGGTAACGGTTGTACGGGATTCTTATTTCCCGAAACTAATTATATATGGACGCTAAGCCAATGTCTGGAATATAATAATACTCAGGGAAATTTCGCCATTAAAAGTAGAATTACCGTTCAAAAAAATCATTCAGCGCTATCGGCTTTTGGAATGTACCATACAAGAGTTGAGATTGATACGCTTCATAATCCCACCATTGTTTATAAAAGTAAAGATTGGGTTTTGTTAAGCGTAGATTTTCCAGTCAATTTTCAACTTAATAAAGAACATTATTCTACGGTACTTCCTTCTTTAGTCGATACTTTTTCTATGGGTTACCCAGTGGCTACAGAATACAAAGCAGATGCAGTAAAGAATTATGTTGATTGGTTACTTATTCCCTTGTGGCAATATCAGATAGATACCTTTACAAAAAGAAGTTCATCAGTTGAAAATAAGATAAATACTAATTACATTAATCCATTGAATGAACTCATAGCCCAAGGTAAAAGTTATTTGATAGATATAAGAAAATCTGATGCTGATGTTTTAAAAACGTATACATTAAATAAAGCTATTGAATTTTGCATTAAAAAATGGACAGATAATCGGTTTGTCCTTAATAGATTAGCTACCATATCTACCTTTGAAAAAAGTGATGAAATTGATAGCATAGGTAAAAAATTAACTCAAAAAGAGGATAAATTAAATGAAATAAATGGTTTAGCATCAAGATTATTTATTACTTACACCATTTTACCCATAGATGTTTTACCCGTAACAGGAAGTGACATTATTTTAACCTTTCAGAAGGACTATTATGCCAGTGCTAGATTTTTAATTGAGCATCCCGAGATGTTAAATAAAATTAATTTATCCATAAGAAATATTAAACAGATTGACTACAAAATATCTTATAGTTACCCTGTTTGGAATCAACTAGATACCGTTTTAGAAGGAAATGGGAGACTTCAAATCATTCAAAAAGTAAGAGGTAGTTATTGGAAGGTTCCCGGAATGTCAGGAGCACCGATCTTTTTTGAGGGTAAGTTAATAGGTATACAAACTTACGTTCCGTATTATACCAGCAGGGAATTAACCTTAGAAAAAGAATTGAACTACCTTTCGATAAATGAGTTAAAGGAACTTCAATATTTGGATGGGTATGCTGGGATATGGAAAAAAATAAGCGGGATTATTGAAAAATAACCCCGCTCATTTACCTAACTAAAGTAACTTATTTTTTGTCATTAACCTCTTCGTATTCTACGTCAGTGACATCACCGTTATTATTAGTAGTATTTCCTGACTGACCACCTGCATTTGGATCTTGTCCTTCGTTAGGATCTCCCGCCTGACCACTTTGATACATTTCCTGTGTTGCTGCCTGCCAGATTGCATTTAAATTAGTAATTGCAGCGTCGATAGATGGAACATCTTGAGATTTGTGAGCTTCTTTAAGCGTGTTCAAAGCACTTTCTAATTCAGGTTTTTTATCCGCAGGAAGCTTATCGCCAAATTCTTTGATTTGTTTTTCTGTTTGGAAAATCAAATTATCAGCTTCGTTCAATTTTTCTACTTTTTCGCGTGCTAATTTGTCTGTTTCAGAATTAGCTGCAGCTTCGGCCTTCATTCTTTCTACTTCTTCTTTAGACAAGCCAGTAGAAGCTTCAATTCTAATAGATTGCTCTTTACCCGTTCCTTTATCTTTAGCGCCAACACTTAATATGCCATTAGCGTCAATATCGAAAGACACTTCAATTTGTGGAACACCTCTTTGTGAAGGAGGTATTCCGTCGAGAATAAACTTACCGATAGGTCTGTTATCCTTAGCCATAGGTCTTTCACCTTGCAAAACGTGAATTTCAACACTTGGTTGATTATCAGCCGCAGTGGAATAGACTTTTGACTTTCTGGTTGGTATAGTGCAATTTGCTTCAATAACTACGTCATATACACCACCCATAGTTTCAATACCTAAAGAAAGGGGTGTTACGTCGAGTAAAAGAACATCTTGAACGTCACCACTTAGAACGCCACCTTGAATTGAGGCACCAACTGCCACAACCTCATCAGGGTTTACTCCTTTATTTGGTTTTTTACCAAAGAAGGTTTCAACTGCTTGTTGAATTTTTGGGATTCTGGTTGAACCACCTACCAAAATCACTTCGGATATTTGAGAAAGTGAAAGACCTGAATCAGCCAGTGCTTTTCTGCACGGTTCAAGACTTCGCTCCACAAGTGGCTCAATCATTTGCTCAAACTTTGCTCTGGAAAGTTTAGTTACCAAGTGTTTTGGCACACCATCCATTGCAGTAATATAAGGCAAATTTATTTCAGTTTCTGAAGAAGACGAAAGCTCAATTTTAGCTTTTTCAGCTGCATCCTTCAGTCTTTGAAGAGCAATTGGGTCCTTTTTGAGGTCCATATTCTCTTGTTCTTTGAAGGTTCCTGCGAGCCAATCGATAATAACCATATCAAAGTCATCACCACCTAAATGAGTATCACCGTTTGTAGATTTTACCTCAAAAACACCATCACCAAGATCCAAAATAGAGATATCGAAGGTACCACCACCTAAATCATATACAGCGATAGTCATTTCTTTATTTCGCTTATCTAATCCGTAAGCCAGCGCTGCTGCAGTAGGTTCATTGATAATCCTTCTAATGGTAAGGCCAGCGATTTCACCAGCTTCCTTTGTAGCTTGACGCTGAGAGTCGTTGAAATAAGCGGGAACGGTTACTACTGCTTCTGTAACTTCATGGCCCAGATAATCTTCAGCTACCTTCTTCATCTTTTGAAGAATCATAGCAGAAAGCTCTTGCGCTGTATAAAAGCGACCATCAATGTCCACCTTGATAGTATCGTTATCTCCTTTCACCACTTTGTAAGGTGATGCACTTATATCACTAGCAGATTCCGAAAACCGACGCCCCATAAACCTTTTAATAGAAGCGATGGTCCTCTGAGGATTTGTAATTGCCTGACGCTTGGCTGGATCACCAATTTTTCTTTCTCCACTATCCATAAAGGCGACAACTGACGGCGTAGTTCTTCTTCCCTCCTCATTTGGAATAACCACCGGTTCGTTTCCTTCCATAACTGACACACAAGAATTTGTGGTACCGAGGTCAATTCCGATAATTTTACCCATGATAATTTGTTTTTAAATTTTTCAAGTGTTTAACATTTATTTTCCATTATCAAGCTATATGCCAACTAAATAAATCTGCCTTATTTGTCTATAATTAGGCAGATAATACCTATTTCGCACGTTTTAAGCATAGATTAAATAATAATTAACTGACAAATTGGCATTATTTGAATTGTAAAGCTTTGGTATATACGCCAAACCTTAAAGAATCGAGCGTAACAGAAGATAAAGAAATGTCGGTCCTTGAAACCTTCATTCGTGAAGATAAAAATCCAATACCATTTAAGATGTTATTATACCGTGGAATGCTGTTAGAACCAGTTATCCCAAAATTTGCTTGATTCAAATCCAGTATTTCATTAAATTCAGTTCCCCCGGCAGTTAGTGAGATATCTATTGATTTCATATTTCTTTGTATGTCTGAAGAAATTGGAAGAATATTACCAATGAATTTAAAAAATTCAATGCCTTTAAATGAATAAGATCCTTTTGTAGGATCTGATCCAACTTCAAGATTGTTTTTTAATACCCAATCTACCGTTTTATCTAAAAAGACACCGTTTGTCTTACCACTCTTTTCCTGGTAATTAATTCTCATGGTCAATTCAAATAGCTTTGTATCTGACGAATGGTTCCAACCCATTGTTATTACTCGATCGTACCCTAAATTTAAAGGAGCAGAGGGAACACCTTCTCTTAATTGAAGATCTTTTACCAGAGAAATTTGGGCTGAAACACCTTTTAACAAGGATTCATTTTCAAATGTAAAAATAACTTTCGCAGGTGGTGTAACCAACCAATCTTTGGTATCAAATTCATACAACATATTGGGTGACTCAGCAAATATCCCGTTGTCTCTTTTTATTCCAACATCTTCAACATTTATCCTTTTACCTACCATTTTTTTACCTGTGGCTGTTACGGTTAAAACGGCTTTACCGTCAGAATAGTACAATATATTTGGATTTTTGGATAGCTCTAATACGTTGCCGCCATTGGATAGAAATGCCCTCTGCACCCTAATATACTGTTTTGGTTCAGTAACATTTAAA
Source organism: Haliscomenobacter hydrossis DSM 1100 (assembly GCA_945878825.1). Classification (GTDB taxonomy): domain Bacteria; phylum Bacteroidota; class Bacteroidia; order Chitinophagales; family Saprospiraceae; genus BJGN01. Next base: position 8,135 of record CAMDWC010000042.1, on the reverse strand, counting down.
ACTCCATAAACCACAGGGATTTCCTTTTCATTGGCCTCAATGTCAAAATACGTTTCACAACTGCAAGCGAGCAATAGGATAAATAAGGTTTCAAATAGATTTTTCATACTTGCAAAGTTAGAGAAAGATTATAAACAAAACGCTTTAAATGATTTTTATACTAAATCATTTATCACTAAATTGAGCAAAATTTAGATTAGATGATTAAAAAAAATTACTTCCTCTGGGGTTTACTATTAACCGTGACTTTAAGTGGCATGTTACTTATTTACCAACTGGTGTATTCTCCCGTTTTACCGGGTCCAATGCAGAGTAAAACTTTAAGAATTCCTTCAGGTACAGATTTCAAAGGCATGTTAATACTACTTAAAAAGGAGAAAATATTAGCGAATACTACCGTTTTTTCGATCCTATCAGAAAAAATGAATTTTAAAGAAGGAAAAGTTAAACCGGGACAATATAAAATAAACAAGGGCATTAATTTGATTCAATTAGTAAGAAAATTTCGTGCTGGAAATCAAGAACCTGTCAATGTCGTTTTGACCACCGAACGAATGCCTGAAAATGTAGCAGCAAAAGTTTCATCATTTATAGAGCCTGATTCCATTTCATTAAATGATATTTTTAGTGCGAATGAAATCATAGGAACAGATGGATTTACCAGAGAAAATTTCCAAAGTTTATTTATTCCCAATACTTATCAAATGTATTGGAATACAACTACCCAAGTATTTCTAAGCCGTATGAAAACTGAATATGATAAATTTTGGGCATCAAATCAACGTCTAAAAAAAGCAGAATCATTATTATTAACGCCACAAGAGGTCTATACCCTTGCCTCTATTGTTGAAAAAGAAACGCAGCAAAATATTGAAAAAAAGAAGATTGCCGGCGTATATCTAAACAGACTCAAGATTGGAATGCCTTTACAAGCTGATCCAACGGCAGTTTTTGCCAGAAGAGATTTCTTAGCCCGACGAGTTACTGACTTTCATACTAAGTTTGATTCTCCATACAACACCTATAAATACACGGGGCTTCCACCAGGACCTATAGCTATGAGTAGTATCTCAAGTATAGACGCTGTTTTAAATTACGAAAAACATAATTATTTATATTTTTGTGCGGTGGGTGATGAATCCGGTTTACATTCGTTTGCCACCGACTTATCCGAGCATAATCGTAATGCAAGGATATACAGAGATAATTTAATTCGAAGAGGCCTAAGATAAAGTCATTAAAATGAAGAAAAATATTGCTATTGTAACTGGTGGAGATGTTGCAGAACGAAATGTTTCATTGCAAAGTGCTAAAAATATTGCGCTTGAAATGGATAAAAACAAATATAACCTATTCATTATTGAATTAAATAAAGGAAAGTTTACCTTACAGGGAACAGATAAACTGATTGATTTAAATGATTTTTCTTTAAGAACGGAAACTAATCATACAACCTTTGATTTAGTGTATTTAATGCTGCATGGTCATCCGGCAGAAGATGGAAATTTGCAAGGATACTTTAATTTGATTGGAATGCCCTTTACCGGTTGTAATCTTTTTACCAGTGCCATAACTTTTGGTAAGCAAGCAACCAAGGATATACTTAAAAAGTATCATATTCCTATGGCAAATTCCATTTTATTAACGCAAAATACTAAATGGAATGAGGAAGAACTGCTATCCTTAGGTTTACCTCTATTTGTCAAACCCAATAAAAATGGAAGTAGTTTTGGTGTAAGTAAAGTTAAATCTAAAAATGAACTTTCTGAAGCCATTTCCATGGCCTTTCAATATGATGACGAGGTTGTTGTTGAAGCATTTCTTTCGGGTCCTGAATTTTCAAATGGAGTTTTCAGAAAAGATAACAGCGTAGAGGTTTTACCTATTACGGAAATAATTTCTGAAAATGAGTTTTTTGATTATAAGGCAAAATATGAAAACCAAAGTCAGGAAATTACTCCAGCCAGACTTCCGGAGGATTTAACAGCTAAATGTAAAGCTCAAACAAAGCTAATTTACGAGGTATTGGGTTGTAAAGGGGTTGTACGAGTAGATTCAATTTGTGTTGACGGTACCTTTTATTTTCTTGAGGTAAACACCATTCCTGGAATGTCTAATGCAAGCATTATTCCCCAACAAGTTAAATCACAGGGTATGACGGTATCGATGTTGCTTGACCATGTAATTAATGAAGCATTAAACGTCTGATTTTCATAAATATCCAGGCAACAAAAAGGATTAATTTTTCAGCAAATGCTCGAGGTAAAAAGACCTTCAGGCATTTGCTGAAAACACTTAAGTTATAACTTATATATTTTGTTTCTTACCTACCAATACGCTTATTATCTGCCCATCTGTTCACGAGTAGGTTTCGTAAGCATTTTCATAACCTTAGCTAAACCTGATTCACCATCTGGAGGATCTAATTGCTTCACCCAAGACATATTATATCCGCTTGTTCCCTGAATTTCAAAACCAACATCCCATAAATCGTTTACAGCTGAATCAAAATAGATGTATTTAAATACTTTGCCAGGCTGATGTTCACTGGGACGATTCGAAATATACCAGTTTCCATTATCAAAAGTCTCTTGAAACTGGCCTTTTGAATAGGTGCCATTTGGATTAAATTTATACCAGGTGCCAACAAAATTTGGACCAACACCCACCTTTTCGGGGATTACATAATACTCATAAACCCAATAATCTGTTAGAAGTAATTCTGATTCTTTAAATTTTTCCGGGATAGCAGGTGTTCCAATACTGCCCAAAGAAGGTTTTGAGTCAACAGAGGAATCACCGCTCTTACTTACCTTACTATTTGGTTGACAAGAAAATGTTACCATAAGAATAAGAGAAATCTGCAGTAGAAATTTAGCCATGTTCATAAATGATTATTTTAATACAAAATTAGGCTAATTTTGACTAATATTTGTAAAATAGGCGATCAATTGATTAAATTTTAGGGAAGAAAAATCGTGAATTTGATAAAAAGATTCTTTTTTTATCACGTTTGAACCGACACAGACCACATTAAATGTTTCAAGCAAATTTATATTTTCTGATGTCTCAGATGATATAAAAACTATTAATTCATTTGGGTTTAGTTGAAGAGAAGTCGCAGCGAACGTATATATATTTGTTGCTGTACTTAAACATTCATTCGTATTACCTATGAAGTAATTGTTTATTAAATGAGTAATTCTAAGTCTATCTAAAATTTCCTTTAATAAAGGATCATGAGAAACAACAGCTATTTGGATTCCCTTATTTTTTAACTCCTTCAAAAAAATTAAAAAACCATCTATTAGATGATCCTGTGTAACTAATATAGAAACCTGGTCATCTACATTTGAAAATTCTTTTAACACAACATCGATTAAATTAAAAATACATCCTTTTATCATAAAATAATTTATTATTGTCCGAAAAATATTAAAACTAATGTAAAATATCCTTAACTTTATATCATTAAAAGTAGTTTTTACGTTTTTAATTTTAAACCTACTCTTAATATAGGTAATTATTACATTGCACTCTAAATTTATCAATAAATTAAGCAAGATGAAATCCATGCAAGAAGAAGAATCAGGGGCTTCATTGAACCCATATTCAGGAAAATGGGGAAAAGGAGAAGCCTTGCATTTACTCAGGAGAGCTACTATTGGTGCTAACACTGAGTCAATGAATACCGTTATTTCAAAAGGATTAAAAAGGTCTTTAGATTTACTTTTTGAGGATTTGCCAGATGTCCCACAACCTATTAATTATATTTTTGAGAAAGACCCTCATGTACCTATAGGTTCTTCCTGGGTCAATTCACCATACAACGACACTCAGGACAGTATAAACTACAGAACCACAAGCCTTCGGGCCTGGAATGCTGAGATTCTTTTAACAGAGGGAATATCTATAAGAGAAAAAATAACCCTGTTTTGGCATAATCATTTTCCCATTGATCTTGGTACCGTTCCAGACCCAAAATACATGTATGATTATATTCGATTATTGAGAAATAATGGTCTGAAGAATTTCAAAAGTTTGGTATATATGATGACTACCAATCCGGCTATGTTGAGATATTTAAATGGTAATCAGAACTCTAAAGGTTCTCCTAATGAAAATTTTGCCAGAGAATTATTAGAATTATTTACTATTGGTAAAGGGGCTATAGCAGGGCCTGGAGATTATACTAATTATACAGAAGTTGATATTAAAGAAATGGCAAAATGCTTAACCGGGTGGGCTGATGTAGGATATTATTCAAAGACGGCAACAGTTGTACTAAGCAGTTTTAATGTCGCTAGACATGATTCCACCACAAAACAGTTATCCAGTAGATTTGATTCAATAAAAGTTGTAAATGAAAACGAAAATGAGTATAAATCGCTTATTAATATTATTTTCACAAAACCAGAAGTAGCTAAATTTATTTGTCGAAAACTTTATAGATATTTTGTTTACTACAAAATTAGTGCCGATGTAGAATTGAATATTATTCAACCTCTATCAGAATTATTTATTGCACAGAAATTTGAAATAAAACCAGTTTTAAGGACTCTATTGAATAGTGAGCATTTCTTCGACATGTCAAATAGGGGAAATATGATAAAAAACCCTATAGATTTTAGTATTGGCTTATTAAGACAAACCCAATTTGTTTTACCTACAGATAATAATATTAGAACACTTTCGCTTCAATCAATCATTAGAAATATTGGCGGTCAACAAATGGAATATTTTTATCCTCCCGATGTCTCAGGTTGGAAAGCTTATTACCAGGAACCTAGTTTTTATAGAATTTGGATTAATGCTACCACTTTGAATGCCAGAATGAGTTATACCAATTCATTGGCAGGAAGTGGTTTAACATATAATACCATAAAATATCAAATAGATGTTTTGAAGCTTATTGGTAGTATGAAAAAGGTTAAAGATCCTAATCTTCTCATCAAGGAACTGGGCGAGTTTTTGTTTCCATTCGGGTTAACACAAAATCAGATCATTGATCTAAAAACACTGATTCTACCAGGCGCACCTGACTACGAGTGGGAGGAGCAATATGAAGCCTATTTAAAAAATCCAACGAATGTTACCATAAAGGCAGCTTTAGAATCTAAAGTTAGAAATCTCATTAAGGCGATGTTAACGATGCCTGAAAATTATTTAAGCTAATATTATGATGAATAGAAGACATTTTATTAAAAAGACAGGAGTTAGTTTGACTATTCCATTCTTACTCAATGGCCTGGATATTTTTGCTCAAGCTGAGTCTCCTTTTTTATCAGGAATGGATCCTTTTGATGATAAAATATTGATATTGATTCAGATGAATGGTGGGAACGATGGATTGAACATGGTTATTCCTATCGATCAATATGAGGGATTGATGCGCGTAAGATCTAACATAGCTTTACCTGAGTCAAAAGTTCTTAAACTAACAGATAAATTAGGACTACATAGTAGGATGACAGGTATGGCCACAATGTATAAAGAGGAGAAACTTGGTGTTTTACAAAGCGTGGGATATCCTAATCAAAATAGATCTCACTTTAGATCAACTGATATTTGGAACAGTGCTTCCACCTCAAATGTATATATAAACTCCGGATGGATTGGAAGATTCTTAGATTCAAAATATCCAGGATTTCCAGAAAAATATCCGTCCATTGAATATCCTGATCCCTTTGCATTGACCATTGGTAGTACCGTTTCTCAAACTTGTGAAGGCACCTCTGGAAATTTTGGCATTGCGGTAAATGATCCTAAAAATTTAAGGGCATTAGCAGAAAATGACGCTGAAAATTTTGAGTCAATATCTTACGGTGAAGAGTTGAAATATCTTCAAAAATCAATTCTTCAAACAAATGCCTATTCGAAATTAATTCAAAAAGCAGCAGAAAAGGGGAAAAATTTAGCTGCATATCCTAACAATAATAGCCTAGCTACACAGCTAAAATCTATTGCTTTACTTATATCTGGAGGATTAAAAAGTAAAGTATATATTGCAAGAATTGGTGGTTTTGATACCCATGCGAATCAGACCATATCAACTGATAACACCACAGGTACGCATGCTGAATTATTAGGTAGTTTATCCACTGCGATTGAAGCATTTCAGAAAGACCTTGAACTGTTAAATCTCTCAAACAGGGTCGTAGGAATGACTTACTCTGAATTTGGAAGACAGATTCAGTCTAATAATAGTGGTGGAACAGATCACGGTAATGCAGCACCTTTATTTTTATTTGGCACTTGTGTTCAAAATAGAATAACAGGTGAAAATGTTCAAATTCCTAATCCAATACCCTCTCAGGCTGGTGTATCCATGCAGATTGATTTCAGGAATATCTATGGTTCTATTCTGGTAGATTGGTTTGGGGTTAAAGAAAATGAGGTTAAACAGCTAATATTTAGTGATTTTGTTAAGTTACCAATTATTAAAAATTGTCAAACTGCCACACCCGTAAATGAGGTTCTTTTACCTATGTTTGTTGAACTATATCCTAATCCCACCTGGGGACCAATAAATCTTATTTTTCAATCTGTTGGAGGTGATTGCTATCTCCATTTAATGAATGGTCAGGGACAAACCATCAAGCAACAAAAGTGGAATGGCATGTTTTCAGGAGAACAAAATTTACAAATGGATGTAAGTGATTTGTCAAATGGCATTTATTTTGTGCACATTAGGCAAGGCTTACAACATAAAACCATGCAGGTAGTTTTACAACGTTAACCTAGGAAGGAAGGCTAATTTTACCCATACAAACGGAAGGGTTATCACCATAACGTGTGTTGCCGCCGGACAACATTTCATTAGCTAATACAGCGAAAAGAACGGCTTCTTTGGCATCGCCGGGAATACCTAGCATAGAGGGATTCATGAAATTTGAACAGGACAAAAGTCTATGTATATGAGACATTAGGAGCTTGTTATGACACCCCCCTCCGCTGGCAAATTTTCTGGTTTCCTTCCAATTTGGCACTTCCCTTTTTATGCAATCCGTAATTGTTTCAGCAGTTAAAAGAGTAAGTGTGGCTAATAAATCTTTAGGATTTAGAACAACGCCCAATTTTTCTTTACTCATAGTTATAAGGGAGGAGTATTCAAATAGTTCCGGACCTGTTGTTTTTGGTATAGCTTCACTAAAAAAGGGCAAACTTTTCCAAACCTTAAGTACTTCATAATTTATTTTTCCTGAGAAAGCAATTTCTCCGTCCACATCAAAGGACAGATGAGGATAAAACTGTTTCACAACAGCATCTAACAATGTATTTCCAGGACCAGTATCCGTTACTAAAGCCCCATCAAAATGATCGGTACCGGGTAAATATGTAAAATTGGAAATACCGCCAATATTTAATAAAATAGTAGGAACACCTATTTCATTAAAAAGTAAACAATCCCCATATAACGCCAAAGGCGCCCCTTCTCCACCTGCAGCAATGTGCTTCTGTCTAAAATCACTTACAGTGATAATACCCGTATGAACGGCAATATGATCTCCATCCCCTATTTGAAAAGTCGCATTCCCAAATTCCTTGTTTTTATGAAGTCTGAAAGGCGAATGAAAAACAGTTTGACCATGACTAGCTATAATATCAATTTCAGACGGTTTTATTTTCCATTCCCTGAGAACGGATAAAATCATTTCAGAATGAATCTTTGCTAACCATGGATTTACAAGAGTTAATACCTCAAATGAAATACTTTTTTTTGCAAAAACAGCAAGGATATTATACTTAATTTCATTAGAATAGCTAACGGTTTTAAATTGCTTGACTTCTACTTTAGTTTGTACGCCATCGCCGGTAATCTGACAAAGAGCAATATCCAAACCATCTAAGGAAGTCCCAGACATAAGACCTATAATCCATTTTTTATTTGAGGCAGCTATTTTATATAATTTTTCAATTTGCGCATTCATAAGGTAACATTACATGATAGGATAACCAGGAAAGCCAGTAAGAAAAGAAAAGCCGTTATTTTCTTTATCGATACTAAAACAACTGGTATTTGAACCATTCGTAACGGCAATATAAGGAGCTTTCAACTCAATATTATATACTGCGGCTTGATATAAAACATCTTCTGTTAAAGAGATATTGGGAGATTTACATTCTATCAACAT
>CAMDWC010000041.1 GCA_945878825.1 Haliscomenobacter hydrossis DSM 1100 | reverse complement strand
TCTCTTTTCACTTCATTGCCAGACAAATAATCTTCAATAATTCGTCTTTTTTCATCATCTGAAATATACAATCTACCGTTGTGCCATTGTCCTAAAATAGCTTTCCTTTCTTTATTCATTTTACACTTTTTTGTGTAAACCTATTTTAGAACAAGTCATTATACCTGACCCCAGAGGGGTCACATGTCTATAACCATTTAGCCCCTGGCGGCACGAATTTCCACAATATTATTTATTTCGTGTCCGCACGGGTAAATATTCTATTCCAGACAATTCCTTTAGATGGACTTCCCTCCAAAAAGGACATCCATATAAATAATGGTTTTCCAACAACATGCGTTTCAGGAACGAATCCCCAGAAACGGCTATCCTCAGAATTATGTCTATTATCACCCATCATCCAATAATAATTTTGTGCTATGGTATAGTGAGAACTTAATTTACCGTCAATATAAAACTTATTGCCATCTGCGCGAAGTTCGTGTCCCTCGTAAACCTGAATGATTCTTTGGTAAAGGGCTATACTGGACACATTAAGTGCTACTTTCGCCCCAGCTTTTGGAATGTATATGGGTCCAAAATCATCTCTGGTCCAATTTCCAAAATGAAGAGCATCATTAGGAAATAATCGCCCACTTTCTCCGTATAGTTTCCCTACATCCACTTTGTCAATTTTAATGGATGGATCCATTGCTTTGATTTTCGCCTTTTGGCCATTATTCAACACTAAATAAAAGGCATTGGGTGATTGTTGCATTCTATCTTCTGTGCTAATGGCCCATTTGGTGAAATCTCTTGTATTTATAGCTGCATTAGGAGATAAAACGGAATACATGAACTGGACATTTTCAGGATTTTTCCCCTTTTTGCCATTGATATAAACTTGTTGAGATCTTATTTCCAACGAATCACCTGGTAAACCAATACAACGTTTAATGTAATGGTCCATTTTGTCTAAGGGCCTGGTAACCAACGGATTTAATCCAGATTGAATGGCTCCTGAAAACATTGGGGGAATAGATCCCCGACGCAAGTCGTAAATGCTCCAGGTTCTTTCGGGGAAAACATAAACGCTATCACCTTCCGGGTAATTAAAAACGACTGGATCATTGCGATCTATAGTTTCTAATGCGGGTAATCTTTGATATTTTAACTGAGGTTTTTTAATGTAGGACTCACCGCCTATTACAGGTATTCTATTATGCAAAAGGGGGAGCATAGCTATGGTCTGCGGCATTCTGATACCATAGTGGCCTTTACTTACAAACAAAAAGTCTCCAACGACTAAAGAGCCTTCCATGGAAGAGGTTGGGATGACAAATGCTTCTATAAGAAACATACGAATGAAGGTTGCGGCAAATACAGCAAAAATAATCGCCTCAGCCCACTCTCTAACCGGAGATTTTTTGAATGGATTTTGTCCAACTAATTTATTGTATTGCTTTGTATCATTTGCTATTCTCGCAGCCTCAATAGCGTCTAATATCGATTTTTCATAAGCCAGAACAGGCCCCTGATAACTCAAATCTTTTCTAAAACTCAGGTAAATTAAATAGATGGGGGCAAAAACTACGACCAATACATGGTGCCAAAATTGATAAACTTTAAATGATCTCACCAAATCTATCATTAAGGCGGCAAAGATGAAAATATTTACAATCGGTATTAGTATTAGTAAACCGTAGCTTGCTTTTCTGCCAACTAATTCTCCGCAAACCATAAATTGGTACCCAGGAACAAATGCTTTCCATAAACCAACACCCGCTTTTTTAAATATGGCGGCCAGAGAAATCATAAGCAAAATATAATATAACAGTAAAAATTCGGAAAGACCCATTAGCTTGATTTATTTAGATGTCAAATATACTAATTCTATATTGATTGGACAAATATATTCGTGGAGGGATATGCTAAGATTGACATTTAAAAAAAAAGAGCAGCTGCCGAAACCGGAACTGCTCCTGATGGGAGATTATACTCTGTTAAGTGTAGAACAAAACAGCCTTTAAAAACCCAGTTTAGGGACCTAATTTTCTCTTAAGAAACCCCTACAGGTGTTGTGTTGATAGGCTAAAAATGTTCGTCTGAAAAATACCTTTATATGTTCATGAGGTTCTTTACAATTAACACGAAAACAAATGTAAAATGTTTTTTCTATAATTTATATTTTTTTGTACATTTCTTATGCAAGAATTCATCCCTTTGCAGAAGATATATGTTTAATATTTATATATTTGTAAATTAGTTATTTATTTAGTTCATTATAAATTTTTTAAAACTTTTGGAACAAAGTCGATTAATTAAAACAATCGTTGAACTTAATACCAGGGAAAGAGAGCAATTTAGCTTGTTTGTCTCATCTCCTTATTATAATTTACATAAAAAAACGACAGAATTTCTTGATATCATTCTCAAACAATTACAGAACGGCAAGATGGAGTTGCTGGAAAAAGAAAAAATTTTCAAGAAGTTATTTCCCAAAGATCCTTACGACGAACAAAAAATACATAACCTGATGTCCGGGTTAAAAAAATTGCTACTCCGATTTTTAGCGCTTCAACAATACGAATGCAAAGAAAATGTTGAAGAAATATTCGCCATGGAATGGGCCTATAAAAGAAATCAGTTCGAATTATTAACCAATAGAGCCAAGCAACTGGAAAAAAAATTTGAAGGCGAGGTGGTGCAAAAAACAGAACTTACCTTCGCAAAGTATCGGTTAAATTATTTAATGGGTTACTATGGAGGTCAATTTGTCGATAGATCCAAATCCGATACAATGCAACGTATGTTACATTATCTTGACGCCTATTATCTCGAAGAAAAATTGCGGAATGTATGTCACCTTACGGCACACAAAATATTGGTAAATGCCAATTATGATTTTGGTTTGTTGTCAGAACTCTTGCTTTTTATTGAAAATCATCCCGATGTATTGATTCAAAATAAGGTTATTGCCTTATATTTTACAATTTTTAAAAGTTTACAAGACGATAGTAATCCTCAATATTACCTCGCATTAAAGGAAATGCTGGGGAATATCGATCTCAATCTCTCCCCTCAAGACAGGCAGGATTTATATAGTTTTTCTTATAATTATTGCATATCAAAAATAAATAAAGGGGATAAGGCCTATCAACGGGAGTTATTTGAACTTTATCAGAAGGGTCTGGCAGGGGGTGATTTACTCAATAACGGTATCATTAATGAGTGGGATTATAAAAACATAACTACCCTGGGTTGTAGCTTAAAGGAATTTACCTGGACGGAAAACTTTATTCAGGAATTCAAAGATTTTTTACCTGCACATCGCAGAGATAATGCCTACCTATATAACCTTGGCAATCTGTATTATCACAAAAAAATGTTTGATGAGGCTATTTCAGCACTTATTCGGGTGCAGTTTACAGACATTACTTATCACTTGAACACAACCTTTTTAATGATCAGAACGTATCATGCCAAACGGGATACTGATGCTCTGCTCTCTTTACTGGATACTTTCCGGATATATATCATGAGAAATACGCACATTAATACAGATCAGAAAAAGGGATACACCAATTTTCTAAGGTTCACTAAAAAAATGGTGATGATAAAACACCAGATAGAATATTTAGACGCTAATAAAGCAACTGCGCAGTTAAAACAACTGATGGAACAAATCAATAATACAGAAAATACTATCAATAAATTTTGGCTGGAGGAAGAGTGTAATTCTTTTGATATGCCTTAATCTATCAAGGTATTGTCTGTATTAAACAAATTATCACCAGAAATTCTGTCGTACACCTGCATGGTGGCGAGTACATCTTTCTCGCAATATCGGGAAATTCTCTTCAAGTCATTTTCCTCCCAATAAACTTGACCCACCTGACTTCCATCAATATCGTCTTTTGGAGATGGAATGTTAAAAATAACCGTCAATAATTTTAATGAGGTATAGCTTTTCCAATCACCAAATTTCCACATTTCCATGGTGTCTATGAAGTAATTTAGTTCCCAGGGTTTTTTCCCGCTAATCTTTAATATGTCCGGCAGATCCATGCGGTTTATAATTAATCTGCGGCAAATAAACGGGATGTCAAATTCTTTGATATTGTGCCCTCCTAACGCGTGGGTCAATGGATTGGCATAATGCTTGTTTATAAGTTCGCAAAAGGCTTGTAGTAATTCTTCCTCCGATGCCTGTTCGAATGATTTTAATCGTATTTTATATTGACCTGATTCTTTATCCCAATAGGCAATGCCCATGGAAATGCAAATGATTTTCCCAAATTCAGCAAAAATAGCTGCTTTGTTTCTGAAACTTTCCTGTAACTGGTCCGCCGTTAGCTCTTCCTCATTTTTTGGATAAAAAGATTTAGCTTTGCGTTGCCATAATTCTTGTAAACCAGGGGAAAGTTCTCCATAATTTTCTGTTAAACTCACTGTTTCAATATCAAAAAACAATATTTTTGCTACTTCGAACGATTTAGACATAAAAGAGTTGTATTTTACAAACTTGTTTAATTGATTTTTCCACACTAAATTACTTTTTTTTCACTTAAAATGTTAATCCATGAACAACCAATCTTCTTCTCCGTCGAGTTCAAAAAATTTGCTCATCCTGGCATCGGTCATTATCGCTGTCCTTATCGGTGTAATTATTTATCTGTTTAATAATAAACAGGCATTAACCACAGAAAATCAAGAGGTTAAAACGGAGCTTGACGAAACCATCCAACTCAAGGAGGAATTAGAATTACAATACGAAGAGGCACTAGCTGATCTGGAAAGTCTCAGAGGGGAGAATGAAGCGTTAAATCAATTAATCGATAATCAAAAACTGGAATTGACCGGTCAGAAAAATAGAATTGTTGGCTTGTTGAAAAGATCCAGTTCATTGGACAAAGCAAAAGTCGAGATTAGTAAGCTGAATGAACAAATTGCCTTCTTTAAGGAAGAAAGAGAACGGTGGGCTCTAGAAAAAGAATCGCTGTTAGCTGAAAAAAACAGACAGGATTCTATTAACCAAACCTTGAATAGCAGATTGGACGAATCTAAACAGACAAATGATTATCTTACCTCTGTGACCAGAGATCTGACGGTGGAGAAATCAAAATTGGAAAAAGAAAAAAGTAGTTTGGCGAAAAAAGTGGACAGGGCTTCTATGATTAAGACAGATAAAATAAGTGTTAAAACGCTGCAGAAAAAAGATAACGGTAAAAATGTTAGTAGGAAAAATGCCGATAATGTCAATTTATTGGAAATTTGCTTCCTTCCGTTGCCAAATCCTTCCGCTTCAGGCGATGGGGAAAAATTTATAGTCCGGGTGATTTCTCCCCGAGGTGAAACAGTGTCCCTTAATTCCAATATCAGTGTTTTTAATCACCCAGATTCTGGCGAGGAAATTCAATATTCTTTCGAAACAAAAGAAATTCAAAGCATTAACGGAACGCAGAACGCTTGTTTTAACTGGGAGCTATCTTCCTTGCTTTCGCCAGGTACCTATAAAGTGGAAATTTATAATAAAGCCTATCTGGCAGGTTCATCAAGCTTTTCATTGAAATAAATGGCTTCGGTAAACTTACTTTGCCCGCTTTTGTTGTTGGTTAAAAAATTAAATGGAAAAGGAAGAGTTTATAAATCCTATAGATAAAGATAAGGTAGCATTGGAACCACACTTGCTACCTTATGCTCATTCCGTTGGTGGCGTTGTTATTAAGCCTATTGATAAAGGAAGAATTAAGGGTAGAGCCGTTACTTCTATGTATCAACAAACGGATATCCAGCTGGGACAACTTAGAAAACAAATTGAACTCCTTGCTAAACAAGCTGACGATATTAGAAAAAGAGTGCTCATATCTGAAAAAATTTATGAGGCTGAAATGGCTTTTAGCCCGCTCGTAGGTTTCGTCTATCACCTATACGCAAAAAAGAATGGGGCTTACGTTCTTTCTATGATCGCTCCAGAGGAATGGGGGGCAAATCCGCCCTACTTCTTTCAAGCCACAGTGAAGCTTTTTGCAGACCATACCTGGGAAATATTAACAACCAGTGATGAATTCCTTCAATAAATCTGGTCAGATTAAAAAAAATATATAAAAAAATATCAATTTAATAAGTTGTAAATGTTACTTTTTGTATTAAATATTTAGTTTAATTTATTGTATTTAAGTGTTTTATATTTTTATTCATGTATTTTTAAAATTCAGTAATTAGTAAAATTGTACTTATTCTGCTTAATAATTACCCTCATATTTGAATCATGAAAGGAAATAATAGCAAACGAAGTTAGTTAATCCTTACATCTAGTGATTCGATCACTCATTAAATTGTATCAGACTTTGTATCGTCAAACGTGACGCTATATGGTATGTAGATAGCCTCTCAAAGCTCTTTTCAAAGCCGGTTGGATCCACCTTCCGGCTTTTTTTTTTTGTAAATATATCAAATTTTTACAAAGCTAGAAGCAACTTAATGCATTTAGGTAGAAAAATAATTATTCCTACAATACTGCTTGTTATAGATATAATCAATACTCCTCCGGCCGACAAATCTTTTATTTGTCCCGCTTTTATGTGATAGTCAGGAGAAATAAAATCTACCATATATTCTATCGCGGTATTGAAACTTTCTGCCGAGATAACCAATCCAATACAAATAAGAATAATGATCCATTCTAAGGACGAAATGGTAAAAAACCAACCCAATAAACAAACCAGCATACCTATTACCCCTTGAATTTTTATATTATTTTGACTTGCAAACAATAGTTTTAATCCATTAATTGCGTAACTCATACTGTAAATAAATTTTTCCATGTCAATCTAAGATGCTTAATAATCTGAAAATAGTTCTTTCGCCATTGGCATTCAATAATTCTATCCACCAAATATAGTGACCTTGCGGCAGAGGTACCTCATATTGTTGTTTTCCATCCCAACAAATTTCATCATTACTGCCCAGCACTTGATTTTTAAGTAAATATTTCACCTCATTACCAAATGAATCAAAAATGCGAATATTTACGATGCTTCCACTATTGACGGAAGAAAAGGTACAACATTGAAGTTGATTGTATGGCGTAAATGACGGGGGATTCAAAATAACGGCCTCATTCACCAGGCTTTGCTCTTTTCCGAAGGACGTATTTTCTCTTCCCGGACTAGCCCCTGTTTTAAATCCTGCCGCGCTTAACCAACCGCTTTGATTACTTCCGTTACTTTGCGGTCCTTTCCTTTCCAAAGAAACACCCGTTGTCGATGTCAACCAAGGAGAATGCCAGGCTTTGTCGTAGGTGATAATATCGGTTTCAAGATTATCATAAAAAAGGGACATGCTTCCTTGTGACCTATTTAAAAATGGCGTTTTTCCCGCTATGATTCGTTGATTTTGGGCAGATGATCCATACTGTTGAATTAATGCAACAGTATTTTCAGTAATGGCATAAGGCTCATAGGGAAATAGTACTCTTTGAGAGAAGGTTTCTTCTTTGCGATCGCCCCAATGCAGGTAACTCATGTCGATGGGATATTTGGTATTTGCCTGTATTTCCACAAATGGCTTTTGAAAGGAGAGGGCGTCAAATAAAATTTCATTAATAAAAATTCTTTCCTCTTTTGCTGGCTTTTGTGGAATGGCCAATCGCATGGCTTGTGGATGATTGTTTTCCTGACCCAAACAGTTCTTCAGTCCTTTTAACACAGTAAAAGGATATATAATGCCTGAATCTATGGGTTTTTTTAAATGCAAAGTCCACTCATTTGATGGAGAACCTTTAACGATAGACTTAATTTCCAGATCCTGATTCGTAAATAAGGACAAATCTGTGGTATCGGGCCATTTTAAAGGAACATGGGCAATAAATTGAAGCGTATCTGCTGAGGACGGAAAAATATGATCTGCCAAAGGGTCAAAAAAGGGAAGTGCCAAAGAAAATGCATCGTTTTCCATGCCCATGGAGTGACCCATTTCATTGGTGCAGGAAGTCCAGTTTAATAAACAGTCTGATAAATGAGATAAACTTCTTTTTTCCAACGATTTTCCCGTTGCCACCGAGTGTTGCCATGCCGGAAATATCCCGTAAGTCATCTTATCTAAACTTACCCCCAAATCCATTAATTCTATGATTCCTCCCGTATTTGGCAAGGAGGGAAAACTGGATGAGGCAAAGGTATGTTTCAATTCCTTAAAGAAGAGGCTATCTTTAAGGTGATGGAAAACCAAATATTCGCCGGGAGACAAAATCAAGTCAGAAAGTTCAAAAGTACTTTTATTGACTATTATTTTTGCGTTGACTAACTGAATAAATTGCTTTGTAGGATTATGTAATTCTATAAACTCAGCTTGTTTTCCACTCGATGGTGCTGCCAATATTTCTGTAAATAACAAATCGCCGGGAAGTGGCCTAATACCTGTTTTTTTGTTGAAATAAAAGGAAAAATAATTTTCATTTTTGCTTTTATCCGTTGCTTTTCCCTGAAACTCGTAGGTAATATTTGGCTTAAGGGTATCAAAATAAAAATGCAACAGGTAGGGATTGACGCTGTCTAATTGTATAGATTTTATGGTATTTTTCTCTCCTTCAACTTCGCGACACTGAAAATCTGCCAGCTTATTTACGCTATTATCCAGTGGTTTTGAAAAATAAATTTGCAAATGCTGGAAGGTATTTACAGTCCATTTATCTACCACCGGTTTAGTCAAATCTAAGGTAAGCCCTTCCATTTTCCAGTCATCAAAATTAAATTGTTTAGCTCGACTTGCGGTATAATTCAGGAGTAAGCCAGTGTAGAAACCTTTTAATTCCTCTTTTCCAGCATAATCAAAAGAGGCGTTCCAACTTTGGGAACTATCGGCTTTGGTAAATACCTGCCATAATCCTTTTTCATCTAACAGGACACGGAATGAAATTTTAAAAGCTTTGTCCCCTAAAATACCGGGTTTACTCTCCGCCAAAAGGGTTCGCAGGTTATTTTTCTGACGAAATAAACTTACTTTATCCTGGTCACCTGACGCACCGCCAACTTGCAAAAACCAGGCATTTTCAGCATTTTTGAGATGAGGGTGGGAGGAAGCCAGATAAATCTTCAGATTATTTTGAGGAGAGGGTGAAAAATCAAGCATAACATTGAGTTCCCACAACAGCGGTTCCCCATATTTTATTGGGGCATATCGCAATATTTGCGATTCATTTTGAGGGGCGGGGGAAATATGATTCAAATAAAGTCTATTATTCAAAATAGTAAATCTGGATATATTTCCTTCAAAATAAGTTGGAACAGTTTGATTATCAAATTTTTCTGACCATGGAATAGATTGGGCAGCCAAAAGTTGAACGCTGAACAAAAATAAAAAAGATGGGACTTTCATGTTAAACTTGTTAATGATGTAAAAGAATGCGTTTATATTTGTCCTCCTAAGTAAGATAGCCGCAAGGTCTTTCCTTTTCGGATAGCTTTCAAGCCCATTTTACGTAAAAAGCAACTTGTCCTAACCTACCTTTTTTAAATAATAAAAAATTAACACATGAAGTTAGCAGTCGTTGGCGTAACTGGTTTAGTAGGTAATGTCGTATTAGAGGTTTTACAAGAAAGAAATTTCCCTGTGTCGACATTTATTCCTGTAGCATCTGCCAAATCGGTAGGAACACAGGTAACATTTCGGGGGGTGGAATATCCCGTTGTATCTATGGAAGAGGCTATTGCAGCTAAACCAGATGTAGCTATTTTTTCTGCCGGAGGAGATACCTCTCTTCTTTGGGCACCGAAGTTTAAGGAGGTGGGTACCATTGTGGTGGATAATTCTTCAGC
This sequence comes from Haliscomenobacter hydrossis DSM 1100, assembly GCA_945878825.1. Classification (GTDB taxonomy): domain Bacteria; phylum Bacteroidota; class Bacteroidia; order Chitinophagales; family Saprospiraceae; genus BJGN01. Next base: position 6,343 of record CAMDWC010000041.1, on the reverse strand, counting down.
CTGGAGAATGAACCCTGATCATAAATTAATCGTTCCAGAAATTAATGCCGATAGCCTTACGCCAAGTGATCGGATTATTGCCAATCCAAATTGCTCCACCATTCAGATGGTTGTCGCTTTGGCGCCACTGCACAAAAAACTTAAAATCAATAGAATAGTCGTTTCTACCTATCAGTCCATAACGGGTACCGGTGTGAAGGCAGTAAAGCAATATCAGTTGGAAAAAAAGGGATTTATTCCTAAACCAGAGGAGATGGCTTATCATTATCCTATTTTTGAAAATTGCATACCTCAATGTGATGTGTTTTTGGAAAATGGATACACGAAGGAGGAGATGAAGTTGGTGCTGGAAACGAAAAAAATAATGAGAGATGATAACATCAAAGTGACGGCAACCGCTGTGCGCGTGCCCGTTATGGGCGGTCATTCTGAATCGGTGAATGTGGCCTTTGAAAGAGATTTTGATCTCGCCGAAGTAAGGCAATGGCTTGCTGACGCACCAGGCATCTTTCTTTTCGATGATCCGGCAGCGTTTCAATACCCTATGCCGTTACAAAGTAAAGGAAAAGATAGTGTTTTCGTAGGTAGATTGAGAAGAGATGAATCAGCGCCTAATACCTTGAATATGTGGATTACCGCCGACAATCTGCGGAAAGGAGCCGCCACCAATGCCATTCAAATTGCTGAGTATCTTGTCGAACATGGCTTGGTTTAACCTTTTACCTTAGGGAATAATCGTTTTTATTGAACTTATTGTATTTTTAAACATTATTCATACTCACTTTAGTTTAGATACAGAAAACTGGTACACATCATGAAGAATAGAATTGTTTTTTGGGGCAAAAATGAAAATTCAGAGAAATTACTTCTCGCTCTGGAGTTATTAGCAGAAGAGGGTAAAGTTAATGTGGTTTCCTTTCCAGAAGTTTTGGTTTCTGAAGAGTTCAACCAAGTGCTAACTAAAGATTGGCGGGATGGCAAAACGGTTGATTTTCCTGAAGGATTTACCTCAACGCTGGTTGAGTTGACCGTTACAGGAAGTATTTTGCCGGCAGGCATTACCGCTGAAAAAATGGACCTCGTCACCAGAGCGCAAGCAGAATGGAATTTTTCAATCCTTTCCTCCAGACTCTTCCGTTCTTATCAGTCAGAGATAAATGAGTTTAAAGATAAAGTAGAGCGCTCCCTGAATTTTGACAAAAATATGTGGGATGAGCTGAAAAGTTTTTGGGATCGCGTGCAAGAACAAGCGCGCGATAAAAGTCTTTTTAGAGAGCACAGTGAACACCTAAGACAAGAAACGAATGAATTGTTTGGTAAATTGAAGAATCTACGCGGAAAACTCGACGAGGAATTCGATCGTACTTCAAAAACGCTTTTCGATGATATAGTTACCAAGTTAGGTGATATTGAAAATAAAGTTCGGGAGGGTATTCGTTTACAACCTCTCTTTGATGAGCTAAAAGATATTCAGAAAAAAATTAGAGAGGTCAAATTAAATAGAGACCATAGGAATAAAATTTGGGACAAATTAGACGCTACTTTCAAAGTTTTAAAGGAAAAAAGATTCGGTCCCGAAACAGCGGAAGATAACAATCCATTGGTAAGAATCCAAAAACGATATGAGGGCTTGATGGCCGCAATCGATAAAATGGATAGTTCTGTGGGTCGCGATATTGAGGAATTGGATTTCCAGAATGGCAAAGTTAATACTTCTTTCGGGCAACTCGAAGCGCAAATCAGACAAGCAAAAGTGGCTATGATTGAAGAACGTGTTCGCTCTAAAAAAGAAAAGTTAACTGAAATGTATGCTACCAAAACGGAATTAGATCGTAAAATGGAGCAACTTCAGGAAAAAGAGAATAGAAAGGCGGACGAAGTGCTTAAAGAGGATGCCAAAAAAGCCGCTCAAGAGAAAATTGCCAACGAAATTGCCGCCGCTAATGCTGCGCGCGAAAAAGCAAAAGGGGAAAAGGAATCGCTGTTTAATGCCGCAACTTCTATCCTCGGTGATTCTTTCACCGATATGGTGGATACCGTAAAAGCAGTCGCCGAAGTGGTCGAAGATCGTATCGAAGACAAAATAGAGGAGATAAAAGAGATTTGGAAAGATAAGAAAGAAGAGGAAACCCCGAAAGAGGAAGAAACCGACAAAAAGGAGGATGAGGAAAAAAAGGACTAATTCAAATTTCTTAAAGAATATTTTAACAAGAGGAGGCTGTCTAAATAGATTGCCTCTTTTTTTATGCTACTTTATAAATTGGGCTAATAGGCTTTATAGGTGAAATTTACCCACTAACACCTTATTTTGAATCACGGATTTTAAGGATTATAGGATTTCACGGATCTTATAGAACGTCTTTGGTTTGAGCAGGATGGTTATTTGAAAATGGGCACTGTATATTACCCCTTCTTCATAAAACACGGGCAAAGCCCTGACATCTTCTTACAGCTACCTATCCAGCCTCCTTATCCTTATATTGCGGAAATCAATGGGTTGTCCTTCACTTTGTAGCGCGATGAATCCACTTTCCAGCAATTTACCATCTATTTTTATCTCAGGATCGTAATTATTGGCTACTCCACCACCAATTTGTGGTTTAGTATATCTCAAAACAGTATCTCCGTTAATGATATGGGTGACCATTTCACTGCCCCGAACGATTAATTCCGCCCTTATCCATTCGTCCTTTTGATAGGTTTTAGAAGTGGAATTGATGCAATGTCGGGGATCTATTTTTCCATTATACACTACATTAGTCCCAGGAGAACACATGTTACCGGTGGGTCTGGGTTTCCCATCGGCCAGTTGGGCTAAAAACTGCATTTCCACACTGATAGGCCAATCTTGCTCCTTTCTCATCGTCCGGGGATCCTGAGAATGGAACATAATCCCACTATTTAATTCTGTATATCCTGGAGCATCCTTTCGCCAGGGCTCCGCAAACCGGTACTCCATTTTCAAATGAAAATGTGAATACGGGGTATTATGATAAAGGTGACCATACCTGTTATTAAAGGTATCATATTGGTCGTATTTGACCCGAATCATCTTGTCTTCCACCCGAAAGGTTTTCCCGTAATTATCACCTACCTCGTGATGATGAATTTTTACCGTCCAGTCATTTATATCTTTGCCGTTAAATAAAGAATGCCACGATGATGATTCTCCGCGGTTTTGTAAACTGGCGCAATCGCTAAAGAACAGGGAAGTGGATATCCAAATAAATAATGAGGCTATTTTAAAAGATAAGGATGTTTGCATGGAGTTTGGCATTTTAAATTTCTCTGATTAAGGGTCTGGTTAAACAAGTTGGTCCACCTCCTCCTGGCAAACAAATGGCTTTTCCAGGAAAAGCAATAACCTCGCAACCCGCATTTTCCAGCCTTTCTTTTGTAATAGGATTTCCCTCCACCAGCAAACATTTTCCAGGTGCTATAGCTAAAACGTTACATCCCATGCTATCCCATTCCTCGTCAGGAACCTCTACCAGATTGAATCCACGTTCCAACAAGGTGTTTCTTAGGGAAATAGGCATTAAAGGGGAATAAACGACGGCAACGGATGCGTTTACCGGGCTAAAGATGGACATCAGGTGAAAAACATCGTCCTGACCCTTATAATGAGGAAGAGAAAAAACCAATACCTCAATACCTTTAGGATTCAAAAATGCTTTTAATTGCCTGATTCCCTCTTCATTGGTCCTGTAGGAATGTCCCACAGCCAGCGTTTTCTCGTCTATCCAGGCTACATCGCCACCTTCCAAGGTGCCCGGGGATTTGATTTCACCCAAAATATCCAATCCCAGGGATTTAGCGGCCAGAGCAACCTCGATATTCTCATTTTTCCTTGCCGCTTTGCCCATATTTCCAATGATTAAGCCAAAATCGGTAGCCAACGAGGTGTCCCGACAATAAATGGCGTCGATATTGGTTTTTTCTGAGGTGGGCAAGGTGAAAATAGTGGCACCCATTTGTTCCAGTAAGCTTTGGAAATAATCATATTCCTTTAAAGCAAGAGGGCAGTCTGGAGCAGACAGATAATTCAACATTTGCCATTGCTCCTGAATATTAGCGTCACTGACAAAACTATTTTTTGCCGGATGCAACAGGATAGATTTTATTTTTCCATATTCACTATGACAAGTCTCTCTCATTTCAAAGGTTGCGAAGGATTACTTTTAATAAGCCAGATGTAAATGGGAATACCCAAAAGGAGGAGGATAAATCCCCAGTAAACTACCTCGTAACCAGCACCAATAACCGCATACATAGAGTAAATGAAGGCAACTAAAGCGATAGATAATTGAATAAGCCACCTCGGATTCTTTTTAAATGAAATAGTTAAGGCGTAGGTAGCGGATGAAAAAATATATGGAATTAATACACTGATGGTTGTCAACAGAATCATAAACTCAAAGGCTTTTACTAAGCCTTTGGTATAATTCATTAGCAACAAGATGGAAATCAATATACTGGATAAAACGATACCAACAGAAGGGGTAGCTTTACTATTCTGTCTGCCAAATATTTCCGGAAAAACCTTATCATTTGCGGCAGCTAAAGGAATTTGACCTTGTATCAGAATCCAGCCATTTAAGGCACCAAAAGTAGAAATAAGTACGCCTGCTGCGACGAAATTTCCTGCCCAGGGTCCCCATATTTTAGTAGCAGCATCGGCAAATGGAGCTTTTGACTGCATTAATTCATCGGGAGGAATGATTCCCATAACGGCAAAACTTCCAAGCATATAAACCAGGGCAGTTAACAAAGTACCCCAAATGGTAGCTCTTGGTATTGTTTTTTCTGGATTCTTCACATTTGCAGCAGGTATGGTAGCGCATTCAAGTCCAAGGAATGCGAAAAGCGTTAACGTAGTCGTTGCAGCTAAAGCACCTCCAATCGTGTTTTCTCCTCGAACCAAAGGGGTAAAATAATCCATATTAATATAGAAAATGCCTACGATGGAAACCATGAGTAGGGGCGTCAACTTTAGAATAGTGGTGACTAACTGTACCGTTCCAGCGGTTTTGATTCCCCGGGTATTTACCCAGGTTAAAAACCAAATGACACTAAGTCCCGCTGAAATAGCAGCAATGGGATGTTCACCTATAGTTGGAAAGAAATGACTTAAATAACCAATTAAAGCAACGGCAATGGCTGCATTGGTACACCAAACGGAGATCCAATAGCCCCAAGCGACCCAAAAGGCAGCAAAATGACCAAATCCCTCTCTGGTGTAAACATAAGGTCCACCGGTTGTTCCGGGATATTTACGACTTAGTGCAGCAAAAACAATGGCAAGACTGATGGCGCCAAAGGCAGACAGCGCCCAGCCAAACATACTTATTCCACCGTAAGCAGCAAGGGAGGCGGGCAGAAAAAACACCCCTGAACCTATCATATTCCCCATGACCAGAGCTATGGTAGGCCCAAAACCAATCTGATGTTCTTCACTTTTTTGTCCCATGTTAAAATTTTTGTTTCGTTTGATTCTACTAATATTTTAAAAAATGAAATTAACTATAATTTCTAAAAGTCATAGATTATTTAACAGGTTTGATAGAATATTTTATGGGTTAACCGTTATTAATTGTATAATAGCGTACTTTTTTAACAAATAAATTTTCAATATCATGAAAATGTATAAAATGATTTTCCTTTCGTTAGGATTATTTTCGTTTGTAATGCTCGGTGCACAAGGTAAGGGAGGAAGAATATTATATGAAGTAACGGTTAATATTCATCGTAATTTACCACCTGAAAGAGCTGAGGAAATGAAAAAATTTGTACCTGAATTTCAGGTGTCTAATGTGGAATTGCTTTTCAATGAAACCATGTCTCTTTGTAAGAATGCAGAGAAACAACCGGAAGCTCCTCCCGCGGCTACAGAACAAGAGGGAATGGTGAGAAGATTTATGATGCGTCGTTCCGCTAATGTTATTTTCAGGAACTTAAAGGAAAAACGTTCTATCGAACAGACCGATTTCATGGATAAGACCTTTCTTATTTCTGATGACACGGAGAAAATGGCCTGGAAAATTACAGGGGAACAGAAAATGATTAATGGTATTCTGGCCATTGGCGCTTCCTATCAAGATTCCCTAATGGGCAGAGAACGAAGAATTAAGGCATATTTTACGCCAACGATTCCCATTAGTGCAGGGCCACAAACTTTTGCTGGTCTTCCTGGCCTGGTTATTATGGTCGATATTAATGAAGGCGCTCAAACCTTGATTGCAAAGGAAATTACCCTGGATCCTGCTTTATCGGCTGGAATTGTGGAGCCTGATAAGGGTAAATTGGTTACCCGTAAAGAATACAACGCGATCGTGGCGGAAAG
>CAMDWC010000040.1:12500-16394 GCA_945878825.1 Haliscomenobacter hydrossis DSM 1100 | reverse complement strand
CCACCATCGTACCAGAAAAGATCCACTCCGGGAAAGGTGAATTTAACCATAGAAGAAGGAGGGCAACTATCGGGATAATTAGCCTCCACAAAATCACCGGACCAAACCGTTGTTGCACTGGCTTCAATAGCCGTTGGGTATTTCAGATTCAATGCACGATAAGGAACTTGAAAGATATGGCAGCCCATGTCCCCGAGAGAACCTGTGCCAAAATCCCACCAACCTCTCCATTTAAAGGGGAGATATGCCTTATTATATTCCCGGTATGGAGCAGGACCTAACCATAAATTCCAATCTAAAGTATTTGGAACGGTTTCTTTTTGTACTGGAGTGGGAACACCTTGCGGCCAAACAGGACGATTTGTCCAAACATGCACTTTTTCTACCTTCCCAATGACACCCGACTGAATATACTCAGCAATAATAGCATTGCAGTCCATTGATGCACCTTGATTACCCATTTGGGTAACCACTTTACTTTTTTGGGCAGCGACGAGTAATTGCCTGGCTTCTCCAATATTATGAGTTAACGGTTTTTCAACATAAACATGCTTACCTAAATCCATCGCTAAAAGAGCTGCCGGCGTATGGGTATGATCTGGCGTTGCAATCATTACCGCATCAATATTCTTATGTTCAGCTTCAAACAATTTTCGAAAATCCTTATAGAGGGGAACCTTTGGAAATTCTTTCAAGGTATTTTCCGCTCTTTTAGTATCGACATCACAGAAAGCGACTAAATTTTCAGTGCCTTTGGTACTCCTGATATGGTCTTCGGCACGTCCCCCAATTCCAATATAGGCAATATTTAGTTTATCGCTAGGTGCTTTATATCCCTTTCCCCCTAAAACATATCGAGGAACAATGGTAAAGCCTATTGCAGCTGCCGAAGCCTGTTTAATAAAAGATCTTCTAGAATTATTCTGTTTATTCTTCATAATATAGATTATGATTTAAAAGTACAAAAAATGATGTTAATATCAAATAAATATTTGTGTGGTATATAGACATGTGACCCCTCCAGGGTTAGGATATTGTAAAAATCGACCTCGGAGGGGTCGCATGTTTATAGGATTTGAGCCGCCAGGGGCCAAAGTGTACAATGAAACATTTATCCCGCCAGGGACCAAAGAGCAAGAGACATGTGACCCCTCCAGGGTCAGGATATTATGAAAATCGACCCTGAAGGGGTCGCATATTTATAGAATTTTTTCCGCCAGGGACTAAAAGGTACAATGAAAACATTTATCCCGCCAGGGACCAAATAGCAAGAGACATGTGACCCCTTCGGGGTCAGGATATTGTGAAAATTGGTTAGGTAGGGGCAAAAAAAAAGACCCTACAAGTTAATGCAGGATCTTTTTAATTTAGGTTGGCGGCGACTTACTCTCCCACCGTAAGGCAGTACCATCAGCGCTGAGGAGCTTAACTTCTCTGTTCGGAATGGGAAGAGGTGAACCCCCTCGCTATAACCACCAACAACACTTATCGTCTTTACCCCTTTGGGTAATAGACTGTATTTCTTTGACAAAGTTGGGAGAAAGAAGCATTCAGATTGCACTTTACGAGGCAAGCAGATTATAAAAAAAATTGAGGAAGCGATCGGGCAATTAGTACTACTCGGCTCCATACATCACTATACTTCCACCTGTAGCCTATCAACCTAGTCATCTTCTAGGGCCCTCAATGGAGTACTCATCTTGGAGTTGGCTTCGCACTTAGATGCTTTCAGTGCTTATCCGTTCCGCACATAGCTACCCAGCGATGCAGCTGGCGCCACAACTGGTACACTAGCGGTGCGTCCAACCCGGTCCTCTCGTACTAGAGTCAGATCTCCGCAATACTCCTACGCCCACAACAGATAGGGACCGAACTGTCTTGCGACGTTCTGAACCCAGCTCGCGTGCCGCTTTAATGGGCGAACAGCCCAACCCTTGGGACCTTCTCCAGCCCCAGGATGCGACGAGCCGACATCGAGGTGCCAAACCTCCCCGTCGATGTGAGCTCTTGGGGGAGATCAGCCTGTTATCCCCGGAGTACCTTTTATCCTTTGAGCGATGGCCCTTCCATGCGGAACCACCGGATCACTTAAGCCGACTTTCGTCCCTGCTCGACGCGTCCGTCTCTCAGTCAAGCACCCTTATACTTATACGCTCTACGCATGATTACCGACCATGCTGAGGGTACCTTTGCGAGCCTCCGTTACTCTTTTGGAGGCGACCACCCCAGTCAAACTACCCACCACACGATGTCCCTGTATACAGGTTAGAACCTAAGCATAAAAAGGGTGGTATTTCAAGGACGACTCCAACAGGACTAGCGTCCCACCTTCATTGTCTCCCACCTATCCTACACATCTTATGCTCAAGCTCAACGTGAAGCTGCAGTAAAGGTTCACGGGGTCTTTCCGTCCCGTTGCGGGTAACCGGTATCTTCACCGATACTTCAATTTCACCGAGCTCGTGGTTGAGACAGTGCCCAAATCGTTACACCATTCGTGCAGGTCGGAACTTACCCGACAAGGAATTTCGCTACCTTAGGACCGTTATAGTTACGGCCGCCGTTTACTGGGGCTTCAGTCAAGAGCTTCGCCGAAACTAACTCCCTTCCTTAACCTTCCAGCACCGGGCAGGTGTCAGACCCTATACTTCATCTTTCGATTTTGCAGAGTCCTGTGTTTTTGTTAAACAGTCGCTTGGGCCTTTTCACTGCGGCTCCTCTTGCAAGGAGCGCCCCTTCTCCCGAAGTTACGGGGCTATTTTGCCTAGTTCCTTAACCACGATTCACTCGAGCGCCTTAGGATACTCTCCTCGACTACCTGTGTCGGTTTACGGTACGGGTTGCATCATTCGGCTTTTCTTGGAAGCTCATTTTTCGTCTCGAATTCCCCGAAGGTCCTCCTCAAAGGCACATTTCCGTCAGTACCTGACAAATCCTTCGCTCCGTCACCTTTTTAGTTGATGCAAGTACAGGAATATTAACCTGTTGTCCATTAACTACCCCTCTCGGGTTCGCCTTAGGCCCCGACTAACCCTGTTCTGATTAACATCGATCCAGGAAACCTTAGTCTTACGGCGTTCCGGTTTCTCACCGGAATTATCGTTACTCATGCCTACATTTTCTTTTCTAGAAACTCCACCATACCTTACAGTACAGCTTCAGCGTCGCTAGAATGCTCCCCTACCACTCCGTAGAGTCCATAGCTTCGGTACTAAACTTGATGCCCGATCATTTTCCGCGCAGGAACGCTCGACTAGTGAGCTGTTACGCACTCTTTAAATGAATTGCTGCTTCCAAGCAAACATCCTAGCTGTCACTGCATCCCCACATCGTTTGCTCAACTTAGTTTAGATTTTGGGACCTTAGCTGATGGTCTGGGTTCTTTCCCTCTCGGCCACGGACCTTAGCACCCGTAGCCTCACTGCTGGTGCAATGTCATGGCATTCGGAGTTCATCAGGGGTTGGTAGGCGGTGAAGCCCCCTAGCCCTATTGGTAGCTCTACCTCCATGACACTCTTCCCAACGCTGCACCTAAATGCATTTCGGGGAGTACGAGCTATCTCCAAGTTTGATTAGCCTTTCACCCCTACCCACAGGTCATCCGAAAACTTTTCAACGTTTACCGGTTCGGTCCTCCATGTGGAGACTATCCACACTTCAACCTGCCCATGGGTAGATCACTTGGTTTCGCGTCTATCCCCCCTAGCTAGCGCCCTATTCAGACTCGCTTTCGCTGCGCCTACGCACCTGAAGTGCTTAAACTTGCTAGAGAGGTATAACTCGTAGGCTCATTATGCAAAAGGCACGCCGTCGATCCTAAAATCTTCGACCGCTTGTAGACGTACGGTTTCAGGGTCTTTTCACTCCCCTGCTCGGGGTTCTTTTCACCTTTCC
>CAMDWC010000040.1:0-7500 GCA_945878825.1 Haliscomenobacter hydrossis DSM 1100 | reverse complement strand
TTAGTGTAGTATTTGTAAGCCAAATACACTCCGAAGCGCACACCTTGTGGTAACTGCGTGATACCCACTAGCGCATCATCAAAATCTTTTTTTATATCAGTTTCAATCTGTAATTTATCCCCTATACTGAAACTACGAAAATCCACGCCGGGAAAATATACTCTCCCTCTTTCGTCAAAATCACTTTTTATGTCTCTTAAGAAATTAATCTTTTGAAAAGCCGAACCTAAACTTCGGGCTGAAGCGTACAAATGCTTATACATACTATCGTCACCATTCACGAATACTCTTAAGCACATAAGTCCAACAACTTCTGCAGAACCGTAAATATATTTTTGATATAAATTATCTTCGTAAGCGTTTAAATTTAAATCCATCTCCATACTATCTAGAAAGGCATCGATTAGTTCCTTTTCAATATTGAATTTATTTACTACATTTTGAAAAGAATGAAGGACCGGGTTCAAACTTATGCCTAAGTCAATAGCCTCGTAAGTGTCTCTTCTAAATTTATCTAACAGTTCTTTTTTAGGAAAATCATGAAACGTATCAACAATTTCATCAGCAAAACGCACAAATCCATAAATTGAGTAGATAGGCGATCGGTAGATTTTATCAAAAACCCTTATACCCATTGAAAAAGAAGTACTATAGCGTCTTGTTATAAGGCTACTGCATTCCAGGCAAGTTTGATTGTAAAGGGACAACATAGGACGAATATTTAGAGAACTAAAATTAAAACAATTTTGCAATTTCCTTAGCTACAACTTCACCGGATATCAACGATGGTGGCACGCCAGGTCCCGGAGTAGTCAATTGACCTGTAAAAAAGAAATTCGATATATTCTTGTTCCTAAGTTTGGGCTTTAAAAAGGCTGTCTGCAACAGTGTATTAGCTAAGCCGTAAGCATTTCCTTTAAAAGCATGATAATCGGTAATAAAATCCCGATGAGCATAAGAACGCTTAAAGATAATATGTTTATTTATATCCTGCCCGGTTAATTTTTCCAAACGGTTCATAACCAAATCAAAATAAAACGCTCTTTTTTCATCATTATCATCTAAACCTGGCGCTAGAGGTATGAGAATAAATAAATTTTCGTACCCTTCCGGAGCCAATTTATCATCGGTTAAAGAAGGAACAGAGACATAGAAGAGCGGTTTTTCAGGCCAGGCTGGATGATCATAAATATCTATAGCGTGTTGATCAAAATCTTCATCAAAAAATAAATTATGATGTAAAAGGTTACTTACTCTTTTATTCACACCCATATAAAACAACAAAGAAGAAGGAGCCATAACTCTGGATTCCCAATATTTTTTAGTATAGTTACTATATTTTTTTTCAAGGACTTGTTGATCCAAATGTTGATAATCGGCGCTACCCACAACGATATCAGCATCGAAAACCTCTGTTTTTGTTACCACTTTTTGGGCTACACCGTTAACTACCTCTATATTAGTGACCTCATGGTCATACTTAAACTTTACGCCTAATTCCTCAGCCAGAGATACCATAGCTTTTATGACTTCAAACATCCCTTTTTTAGGATACCAGGTACCCAACCTCATATCGGCATAATTCATTAAACTATATAGAGCTGGCGTTTTTTGAGGTGTTGCACCTAAGAATAAGACAGGAAACTCCAGTATTTTCAATAATTTAGGATGCTTGAATAATTTTCTTACATGTTTTGCCATAGACTGGAAAATCTGAAGTTTAAACGCACTGACAAGCAGGCGAAGTTCTGCAAACTCCATGATTCCATGACTAGGTTTGAAAACGAATTCACTTATTCCAACGTCATATTTATATTTTGCCTCTTTCAGAAACTTCCTGAGAGAATATTTACTTCCTTTTTCATAAGACTCGAACAACTCCTCCTGCGCTTTTTCATCTGTTGGAAGATCAACAAAATCATCTTTTCCAAAAAACACTCTATAAGAAGGGTCTAATCGAACTAAATCGTAATAATCAGACGTTTTTTTTCCAAATTGTTCAAAAAAACGATCAAAAACATCGGGCATCCAGTACCAACTAGGACCCATATCAAAAACAAAACCATTTTCCTCGAACTTACGCGCTCTGCCACCCGGCGAGCTATTTTTCTCTAAAACTGTTACGTCAAAATTAGCTTTTGCTAAAAAACACGCTGCTGATAACCCCGAAAATCCTGAACCAATAACAACTACCTTTTTCAAATTCTTTTTTTTTATTTTCAACAGAAAAGAATGATGAATGTTTAAAATTCAGGAATTATTTAGGTGACGCTTATGATACTCCCTAAAGACAACGCAAGGAGAGAAAAAATTATACTCTCTGAATAACCATAAATACTGATTAATTAATATTACTTAAAAAAGCTTTACAATCCTTGTCCTATTAGGTTGTTCGTTTGAAGCTGTATTTCTAATCAAAATCATTTGGAATGATACCCTGTCTTGTTTCTTTTTTCTGAATACCAAAAGCATATCTTACATTTAAACCAATCCTTCGATTATCTCCGTATCTATCCCCCTGAGTAAAAACATTTCCCTGTTGGAGGCTAAATTGGGTAACCATGGTTCTGAAAATATCATTTGCGTTTAAAGAAATAACTAATTTTTTATTTAAAAAAGATTGATTGATACTAATATTGAGCTGACCAAAAGTTTCTAATTCGTAGAAATTTTGAAGACCGCGAAGTAACATGAACCCATTTATATTTATTTTTGTTTCTTTAAATAACTTTATCTGGTGGAAGGTAAAAAAGCGCCAGCTTCCTCTGCTGAAAGTCAGTGGCTTATTTTCATAAACCCCGTCATATTCACTTAGATTATACTGCGTTCCTATAACAAAAAAGTATTTGCCCCCAGGAGGAATAGCCGCAATGAGTCTAAAATAGGTTTCTCTGTTTTTTCCAACATTATCAACAGTACGAACTAATATATTACTATTGATTTTATCCAGATACACTACATTCGAAAAAATATCAGAAATATAATTTCTACCAACGGCAAATATGGGCATATTATCAAAGCTAATATTTGCTTCTATATTGTCTGTAAATTGAGGTTTCAAAGAAGGATTACCTGTTTCGTAAAGATATTCATCTATATATCTGATAGCAGGGTTCAAATTTTGGTAATCGGGCCTATTAAGTGTTCTTCTATAAATTAAGAATGCATTTAATTCATAACCGGCTATTTTAAAAATAGGTTTACTAACATATAAATAAGGAAAGAAATCCAACCGTTGAATAAGAAAACTTGTATCATAGGGAATTTTCTGTTTCCCGTTCATAAAAGTATTTTCTGCTCTTACACCAGATTTTAATCTAACATTTCCTGGTAGAGATTTTGAAAATTGAACATAAGCTGCCGTAATATTTTCTGTATAATTAAAAGCATTCGTTCTTATAGGGTCAACTTTACTTACTTTATTTACATTAATAAAATAATCTGCCTGGCTTTCAAAATTTTGAAAAGTACCTTTAAAACCCGACTCCATTTTAATGGACAAAGGTAAATTGAGGGTAAGATCACTTTGAGCGAGAAGAAATTTTCTCTTTTGAACGGCATCACCATTTCCCTCAATAGTTTTGACGATGGGAGATGAAAACATAGAATTATAAAATTGAGCTGCAGTGTTATGACTGTACGTCAAGCTAATTTTAGTATCCCATTCTAATTTTGTACTATCACTTTTATAATTTAATCCAAGGTCTTGATTTAGACCTGTAAAACGATTTTCATTATCTATTGAATTTAGATTTTCCGAGAGAATTTGATTTTCAACAGATTGAATTAGCGTTAAATTTTCTGCAGCAGACTCACTTGTATTTAAGTTGATTCTTGTATCGGCGCTAAGATTCCATAGCTTTTTTACATCCTTATTAAGACCAAAGCCAATAAATCCTTGAGTGCCCGGCGTTCGGGTTTTAGCATTTTGTTTAATCCTCGAGCCTAATACCCCATTCCTTGACGAATTCAGTTCATCGAGTCCATCTCTTTTAAGATAATTTAAATTTAGGTAAGAAGCCTGATTTTCCCCTCCATTATTTAGATTAAAACCTATGGATTGATTTCCATAAACACCCTGATTCATCGACGAATTTATGGAACCATTCTGCCCAATTTTAACTCCTTTTTTTAACACCACGTTCACTATACCACCAGAGCTTGCGGCATCAAATTTTGCAGAAGGCGTTCTCAATACTTCAATTTTCAAAATATTAGCTGGGGGCAAGCTCCTCAAAATGGAAGCAATATCCTGAGCGATCATTTTCTGTTCTCTTCCATTTATATAGACAATGGCGGGGCTGGCACTATTCAAAAAAATATTTCCGTCCTGATCGACAAAAAGGCCGGGTGTTTTTTCAAGGACCTCTAAAGTACTCATACTACTTTCTGCTAAAGGTTCGGGATCGATAATCATTTTATCATCTTCCTGAGTAATTAGCGGACGTTTAGCCACGATAGTAACCTCACCGAGATCTAAGGCTGATTCCTCTAAAATAATATCCAGATTATATGAATTTTTTTCTACCCTTATTTTGGAAATATTTTCTTTAAACCCTATATAATTAGCATAAATGGTATAGATACCAGGACTCATTTTCGGGAACTGGGCTACTCCATTAATATCAGCGACCTCATTCAGTGTTAAGGAGTCACTTGCCCTAATGATCTGTACAGTGGCGCCAATAAGCGGTTCTTTGCTTTTATCTTTAACTACAAATTTTAAAGATTGCGCGTCCAATTGAAAGAACATCAAGAAGACGAAGAATGAAAAGGATAGGAATTTAACCATTATTAAAGTTGTGAACTTATAGTAACCTAAAAGAGTCAAAAGAGTTTATTCCAATATTTTTAAAATAAAATGGATAAATGAATTAAATGAAGCTACAAAAAAGTTATTTTGTCACATAAAAATTTCAATAAAATGAGAATATGTGTTTACTGTGCATCGAGTGCTAAAATCGATGAGATTTATTTTGAGGCAACCGAAAGATTGGCAAAGATTTTAGTAAATTCAAATGTTCAGGTAATTTATGGAGGAGGCGGTCACGGATTAATGGGAAAACTTGCGGATACCGTTTTAGCGCAGGGCGGACAAATAAAAGGAATTATGCCTCAATTTATGAATGAGGTAGAATGGGCTCATAAAAACGTAACGGATATAGAATTTACGAAAACAATGCATGAGCGAAAAGCAAAATTTCTTGAAAATATTGATGCACTCATAGCGCTTCCAGGAGGAACTGGGACCTTAGAGGAATTATTAGAGGCCATTACTTTAAAGAGATTGGGTCAATTTACGAAGCCAATTATTATTTTAAATACAAATGGTTACTACGATCCACTGATACTAATGCTTGAACGATGTGTTGAAGAAAAGTTTTTAAGACCTATCCATGCTGAAATGTGGACATTTGTGCATCAACCAGAGGAAGTGATGTCCGCAATCAATCAATCTATGGAATGGGATGAAAATGCCATTTCTTTTGCAGCTGTTTAAAACGGAAGAAAAATGACTAAGCCCCGATTAACTTTTTCCCAAATAATCAATATGAATGTTGGTTTTTTTGGTATTCAATACAGTTTTGGCCTTCAGCAAAGTGCAGTAAATCCAATATATGATATGTTGGGTGCACAACCCGACCAGATTCCACTATTAAACCTGGCGGGTCCAATGACAGGATTATTAATTCAGCCGATTATTGGTGCCTTAAGTGATAAAACCTGGCACCCTAAATATGGGCGGAGGAAACCTTATTTTTTTATAGGTGCGTTATTTTGTAGTATTTGCTTATTTATTTACCCATTCAGCAGTACATTATGGATGGCTGCGGGTTTATTATGGGTATTAGATGCCGCAAATAATACCGCCATGGAACCTTACAGGGCTTTTATTGCGGACAAATTACCCGAAGAACAATACGGTACAGGCTTTCTATCCCAGAGTTTTTTTACCGGTTTAGGTATTACTTTAGCAAATATCTCTCTTTTTATTTTTCAGATATACATCCCCGGACGTTCAGGATCCTTACCTAATTGGGTGTATGCCTCTTTCTTTTTGGGGACGGTATGTTCCATAGGTTCAGTTGCATGGAGCATGTATAAAACGCCTGAAATTCCTCCTTCTGAAGAAGAAATAGCCTGGATCAAGCGAAAAAATGAGGGCATGCCTCACCCGGTTGTTCAATTTTTCCTTTCCATAATAACTACTTTATTAGCCTTTGTCATTTTGCTTATACTGTTAATACTTTCCCTATTTTATCCCAAATTACTACGGGATATCATTGACAAAACGGAAAAAAATACATTTTTACGTATTGTATTTGCTCAAAACTTAGAAATCATAGAAGCTATTATCGTCATGCCACCTGTGATGTGGAAATTGGCGTTAGTATATTTATTTCAGTGGTATGCTTTATTTTGTTACTGGCAAAATGCGGCAAAAAGTATTGCTCAATCTGTTTGGAAAACCTCTCCGTCCTTAAATAAAGTTTTATATGAAGAGGCTGTAGGTTGGACAGGATTGGTCAACGGCTGGTATAATGTGGTCACTTTTCTATCGGCGTTTGGGTTAGTCGGATTAGCCAATAAGTTTGGTCCAAAACAAGTTCACTTTATCTGTTTATTATTGGCAGGCGGAGGTCTGTTAATTTTCCCTTTTATTGAAAACAAATACCTGCTTTTCGCTCCCATGACTGGTTTTGGGGTGGCATGGGCCAGTATGATGGGTGTTCCCTATTTACTTGTGGTAAATGATATTCCCAAAGAAAGGTATGGTGTTTATATGGGTATCATCAATATGATGATTGTTATTCCAATGATTTTTCAAACGCTTACCTTCGGATTTATATCAAAAAACTTTTTGAATAATGACCCGGGAAAGGCTATTTTTTTTGCTGGCATACTATTAATTTTTGCAGCATTGGCCACTTTGAGAATACAAAAGTTGCAAAAAAAATAACAAGGTTTTAAATAGACATGTGACCCCAAAGGGGTCAGGCATGGAAAGTGTAAATTTGTCACAGGACTATTTTTAATGTAAATCCTAAAAATCCGTGATTCAGAACCGAGTGTTATGCGCAAATATTAAATCAAAACCTATCGGGGAGAAGATGCGAAGCATCGCGTCTCTAAGAATCCGTGAAATCCTGTAATCCTAAAAATCCGTGATTTAGAACCGGGTGTTAGTGGCAAATATTAAATCAAAACCTATCGGGGAGAAGATGCGAAGCATCGCGTCTCTACGAATCCGTGAAATCCTATAATCCTAAAAATCCGTGATTCAGAACCGAGTGTTATGCGCAAATATTAAATCAAAACCTATCGGGTGAAGACGCGAAGCATCGCGTCTCTGCGAATCCGTGAAATCCTGTAATCCTAAAAATCCGTGATTCAGAACCGAGTGTTATGCGCAAATATTAAATCAAAACCTATCGGGTGAAGACGCGAAGCATCGCGTCTCTGCGAATCCGTGAAATCCTGTAATCCTAAAAATCCGTG
>CAMDWC010000039.1 GCA_945878825.1 Haliscomenobacter hydrossis DSM 1100 | reverse complement strand
CCAGGTTTAAGGAATTTTTGAAACTCCATTAGAATTTTTTCCTGATTGGGTATATGCTCGATAACATCCTTTAAAACAATCAAATCAAACTTGTTACTGAACTCCGTTTCAAAAGAAGGATCGTAAATATTCTTATTTATTAATTTGACCGTACCAGCTGCAACCTCCTTTTCTAAAAATTCACCTGCCAATTGAAGCCTTCCCTCTTCAAGTTCAACCCCCACACCAGTGCAACCTTTATCGAGGAAAGCTTTTAACACGCCCCCTTCTGCACAACCAACTTCAAGAACATGAATGTTTTCCCCAACGCGAAAGTATTCCTCAATAAAAGGAATAACAAACTCCTTTGCATTTTTATATTGCATTTCAAAATACCAGGGTTTGTTGGTGTGGAATTCGTACATAAATTAATGGTTTATTGCGCAAATTTAATTAAAAAACCCTTTAACCTTTCATAAATTTCCTCAAAATGCCTTCCTTCATAGCGAAAGAGGAATAGGTAAGTGAGCTAAATTTTCCCTCTGTCAAAATAAATTTTATTAATACCATAGCGGCGACAATCATTTCGGCTCTTGTTTCGGGAATCTCTTTGTATTCCAGCCGTTGAGCTAAACTTTTTTTAATAATTTCATCTAAAACAGGGAAGACATGAGCAACAGAAACGGTAGTGGCATGCTTGTTTTTGATAGATCTATCTGATAAAAAATCTTCCAGCACATCAAAAGTACCTGATGCGCCTACTAAATGATTGACATTATTAACCCTCAAAATAGCCATTAAATCTACCAGGGATTCATCTAAAAACTGTATCAATTTATCTATTTCCTCATCACTTATTGGATCCTTCTTATGGAAATAATTATACAAAATAGAGATACCTAAAGGAAAACTTTCAGACCAATAAATAGTGTCCCCTTCGGAAATAATAAATTCTACACTACCCCCACCAATATCCATTATCAGCACCTTTTCCTTAATAAAAGGTATGGCCAGATGCACACCCCCGGCAATAAGCAAAGCTTCCTCATCGCCAGAAATAACCGCTACCTCTATGCCCGTTTTTTCATACACCTGTTGTATGAAATCGGATGCGTTTTCAGCTCTTCTCAAGGTTGCAGTACCCATAGCCTTAATCTCAGAAACCTGGAAATACTTACATTTTTCTGCGAAATGAACCATTATTTCGATACCCTTTTGGAAGGGTTTTTCTCCAATTTTTTCTATCCCCTCAGAAGCCAGTTTGACAAAAAAAGCTTCTTTATACACTTCTTCAAACTCCAGAGGGGAAGTCACCTTTGCGATTAACAAATGGAAGGTATTACTACCTAAATCTATAATTCCTAAAGTATTCATTCACTAAACGAGGCCAATTTTCGTTCCTGAGGGAATAAAAGCCCCTTTTCGCAGAACAATGATCCCATCTTTAATGGAGTACTTGTCTGTCTCTTCATCTTTTAAAAGAGGGCTTCCTTTAATTACCACATTATTTCCAATGCGCGCGTTTTTATCGATGATGGCATTTTCAATAATACATTCTTTACCGATACCCATGGCGGCTCCTTCCTTTGAATCAACTATTTCAGAAATAGATTCATAGTAATCTGCCCCCATGATAATCGCATTATTTATTTCAGAACCCTCCCCTATTCTTGAACGAATACCTATGACTGAACGATCTATTTTTTTGGCATGAAGGATACATCCTTCGGCAATTAAAGCTCTATTTAAGATGGTACCATACACTTTGGTAGGCGCCAACTGCCTCGGCCTGGTATAGATAATCCGTTTATTATCAAAAAGATTAAATTCAGGAATGGTATCTGTCAGGGCGATATTTGCCTCGAAAAAAGATCCGATAGTACCGATATCGGTCCAGTAACCATCAAAAGCATAAGAAGCAACCTTTAAACCGCCATGAATGGCATCGGGAATAATTTCCTTACCAAAATCTACCGCCTTTTCATTGTCTGAAAACAACTTCATCATGACCTGTTTACTAAAAAGATAAATGCCCATAGAAGCTAAATAGGATTTCCCCTTCGATTTATTTTCAACAGAAACCGAAGAAGTCCAATCGGCCAGAACCTCTTTTTTAGGTTTTTCAATAAAGGAATCAATAAAGCCTTTATCGTTCACCTTCATAATGCCAAAACCGGGTGCATCTGCTTCATTCACCGGGATGGTAGCAATGGTTAAGTCCGCCTTTTGACTTATATGATACTTTGCTAATTCCTCAAAATCCATTTGGTACAGCTGGTCTCCGGAGAGGATTAGGATGTAGTCATAGTCATGATTTTTTAAATGATGCATAGATTGTCTGACGGCATCGGCGGTTCCTTGAAACCACTGGTCACTATTGGGGGTTTGCTCTGCGGCTAAAATATCAACGAAGCCATGAGAGAATACATCAAAATGATAAGTATTTTTAATATGTTGATTTAATGAAGCAGAATTATATTGTGTGACCACAAACATTCTCTTCACCCCGGAATTCAAACAATTAGAAATGGGAATATCAATCAATCGGTATTTTCCTGCAATAGGCACGGCAGGTTTTGATCTATGGCTTGTCAGGGGGGCTAATCTGCTGCCAGCACCACCTCCTAATATGAGGCAAATCATCTTTATCATTTATTACATTTTTTAATTGAGTTCGTCATACAACTTCACATATTCCGAAGCCGATTTTTGCCATGAAAAATCTATCCCAAAAATAAATTTTCTGACTTCTTCGAATTTTTTTCGATCATTAAATAGTTCAAATGCTTCGTCAATAGCATTCTTTGCATCAACAACAGAAAAAGCTTCAAAAAGAATACCATTTCCATTTTTCTCTTTCCACGGCACAATAGAATCTTTTAATCCCCCTATAGCCCTAACTATTGGTATGGTGCCATATCGAAGCGCGTACAATTGATTTAACCCGCAGGGTTCAACCCAGGAAGGCATTAAAATAAAATCGGATGCTGCATAAAGTTGATGCGCCAGTGCTTCATCGTATCCGATACGTACATGCAGTTTGCCTGAATATTTATAACTCATACTGCGCAATAAATCATGAAGATAGTGTTCTCCAGAACCTAAAATAATAAATCCTATACCCGTTCCACTTTCTAACACGGTATTTATCAGGTCGGGTAAAATATCAGCTCCTTTCTCGCGCACTAATCTGCCAATAAAGGTAATCCAGGGTATATTTTGATTAAGTCCCAGTTGGCTTACCAGTTGTTTTTTCTGATTTAACTTAAAATCTTCTATATCTTTTAATTCATACGCTACCTTATCTGGCAAATGAGCGTTCAGATAAGTATCGGTTTTAGGGTCCCATACATCATGATCTATGCCATTTAAAATACCTCTGCATTTTCTTTTCTCATTGCTGAAAAGCCATTCCAAACCAGAGGAAAATTGTTGCAGTTCCAATAAATAGCCAGGAGAAACGGTCGTAATAGCCCACGCATTTTTCACAGCAGAAGCCAAAGGATTAATTTGATCAGACCAATCTAATAAACCATTTACCTCAACAGGAAATTCAGGTAATAAATCTTTTTTCAACCAGGGAAAGGAGCCAGCGTATTCAGCATTATGAATGGTAAAAACCGTTGGAATCTTCTTTAAAACCTCAAATATTTTGCTGAATTTTATTAAAAAAGGGACTAAACCTGCATGGTAATCATGACAATGAAGGATTTCAGGTTTCAAGTCCATATTTTTCACCCAATCTAAAATAGCTATTTGAAAGGAGATAAAGCGTTCTGTATTATCCGTGTACCAACCTTTTTCCGCATCTCCGTAAATACCCGGGCGATCAAATAATCCAGGTAAATTTACCATATAAAGAGAAAAATCGAGATCTGTCTGTAAAGGTTCCTCGATAGTATAAGGGTGATATTGATCATTCAGAAAATAGGCACCAACATGAAGTAGCTTGAAGCGGTGTTTTGTGGTCCACGGTAACCCATATTTAGGAATTACTACGGCAGATTCCCAACCGGCAGAGGTCAAATATTTTGGTAAGGCACCTGCCACATCTCCTAATCCTCCTGATTTTGCCGCAGGATAACATTCTGCACTAATATGTAATACACGCATAAAATACATTGAAAAGAACTTACCGTTCTGGTTCCTGTGAAATATACGGAAATATTAGGAAAGTAAAAAAAAGATAGTAAAGAAATATTTAAAACAATAAATCCGGTCAGGTATATATAATGCCTGACCGAATATCTATTGAAGGAAGGGAGACTACATTAAGCAGCGGGTACTTCTACCACTTTTTTAGCCCTTTTACCAGGTCTTGAATTACCAAAAGAACCTTGGAAAATTTTTCCTTTTTTAGTGCGTTTATCGCCTTTTCCCATTTTAGTTGGTTTTTTTTCAATAAAAAAACAAAAGTACACTTTTTTATGGTAATGTCACCTTCATATTTTCCAATGCTGATACTATTTTTCTATCGTTTGACAATCGCGGTACTTTATTCTGGCCTCCAAGTTTTCCCAGCGCCTTCATGTAAGCTCTAAAACTATCTCTTTTCAATACCCGGATAACCAAAGGTTTTAAAACAGACCCTTGAATAAGGTCATCGTAATAAATATTTTGCTTCACCATTTCCCGATCTAAAAACTGGGTAAACCGATCTAAGTCAGCGGGTATTTCATCAAACTCAACCCACCACTCATGATAAGGCAATCCTCCTTCTAACGGAGTCACCTGAGGAGCTACGGTAAATTCAACGACCCTGGCGCCCAGTGCCTGACAGGTTAACTGCATGGCTTCATCTACCTCTTTTCCTATGACATGTTCACCGAAAGCTGAAATATAATGCTTCACTCTACCCGTTACAATAATTCTGTAAGGATTTGTAGAAACAAACTCGACAGTGTCGCCAATATTATACCCCCAAAGACCTGCATTAGTATTTAAAATAAGCAAATAATTGATGCCGCACTGCACGTCGTGTAACCTTAATCGGGTTGCATGTTCGTTCCCTAATTCGTTTACAGGAATAAATTCAAAAAACAATCCCGAGGCAACATTTAGAAACATTCCCCGCTCGCCCGGAATATCCTGGAAAGCCAGAAAACCTTCCGACGCCGGATATATTTCAACGCTATCTACCTGTCCACCAACAAGTTCCTCCAGTTTCGCCCTATATGGTTCATAGTTTACCCCTCCATAAACGAACATACTAAAATCGGGAAATATTTCTTTGATGGTACTTTTTCCGGAAACATCTAATAATCGTTCATAATACATTTGCACCCAGGGAGGAATACCACTTATCAGCGTCATTTTTTGATGAAGCGTCTCCTCCACAATTTTATCTAACTTTTCTTCCCACGAATCAATACAATTTGTCTCATAGGAAGGCCTTTGACTTCTTTTTACCCAGGCAGGAACGAGATGATTGGAAATACCAGACAACCGCCCGGTGGGCACTCCATTGATATCATCGAGTGAAGGACTGCCCGATAAAAAAATAATCTTACCGTCTAACCACTTCCCCCTTCCTGTTTGACCAAAATAATGAAAAAGTGCGTTTCTTGCCGAGCCAAAATGATTAGGCAAGCTATCAGATGTAATGGGAATATATTTTACGCCGGAGGTGGTACCCGATGTTTTTGCAAAATATCGGGGTCTTCCCGACCACAAAACACTGGATTCTCCGTCAACAACCCGATCGAAGTAGGTCTTTAATCCTTCATAGTCTCTGATGGGAACCCTTTGTTTAAAATCTTCATAAGATTTTATATTAACAAAGTCGTGATCTATTCCGAACTGGGTATCACATCCCCGTTGAATGATTTGAGTAAATATGTTTTCCTGTTCCTTTAGTGCATCCGCTGACCATTTGACAACTTGTTTTGATACCTGATTTGCCCAAGGGCGCAAAAAGAAAGATTTGAAACCCATATTAATTCCATTAAAGATAGATAAGGTTACGAAAATACTAAATTTATCAGATTTTTAACTTCTTAAATCTTCTACATAAAACTTGGGGTAGTCTGACTTTTTAAACTGAAAAAAAACATCTGGAATAGATTGATTAACTTTAGGGATGCCAAACCGGAATAAAAAACGGGAGCCGTCTTTCGCGAAGGCTTTAAAAGATATAATTTCCCCCGTTTTTTTATCCAGAATCAATTCTAATTTCGAATAATCAGCCATTTTATCTACTGGTTTGAAGCCTATTTGTTGAAGTGATTTTCCCTTTTCAACAAACTCCTTCAGTACAATGTAGGTTAAATCTTTTCTTTTATAGATGCTAAACAGTGCGTCGGGAGATAAAACATCCTCATTTTGCAGTGGATCGGGCATATCATTTATTTGGACTTCTTTTTCTTTTGGCAAAATCACCCATAAAGATTTGCCGTCACAAAGAACGGTTTGTTGGTCCATAACTAACTTGTACTTAGTCCCTTTACGAGTAAACTGTCCTTTTTGAACTTGCTTTGGTTGTTCGGAAATTTCCATGTCGAGCGTAAAAGAAATATCAAGCGAAGTGTATGATTCATACCTCTTTTTCATTAAGTCAAGTGTGGCCTTTGCTTTTGGGTCCTTTTCCAAACGGGAAGAAACCTGCCCTTTTAAGGCATAAATATTAAAACACAAAGTCAAAAGAAAAAGGACTGAGGAAAATATAGTTTTGAAGATCATCCCGTTTTTATATTTTAGAAATAACGAAAAATGAAGGGTTTAAATTATTTTAATCCTGCAGTCACTCCGTATTTTTTAACACGGCGGGAAGTTTAATGAAACCATATTCTATATTTTTATTTTTTTTCGTAATAGTATTTAGTAACATTTCTGCAGCTATTTTTCCCATCTCGAAAGCAGGTTGAACAATAGCACTCAATTTAGGTCTTAACAGATGGGCAAAGGTGGCATTGGTGAATCCTACTATTTTTACTTCTGTGGCGCGGGGTTCCGGAAGCATTTGAACCGCCTCATAACAATAAAAAGAAAGGCGGTCACTAGAAGCGAAATAAGCATCTGGTTGATATTTTTCTTCTAAATCTCTTAAATTGTCCCATGCTTCCCGGGCCAAAAAATTGGAATACCTGATTAAGTTTGGATCTACGGAAATACCCGCATGAAGCAAAGCGGCACTATACCCTGCCAATCTTTCAATGGAGATAGATATTCCACTGGGACCCGCCATGTGCGCAATGCGTCTTTTTCCCTGTTGTATTAACCAGGAAGTAGCTTCAAAAGCAGCCTGATAATTATCGCAAACCACCTTGTGACAATAGTTATCGGAGGGCACTCTGTCGAAATAAACCACAGGTAATTTTGCTCCTATGCTTTTCATCACTTCATTGACATCCGTTTGATTAGTAGATGGAGACAAAAGTAAACCATCTGCTTTCCGGCGGGCTACATCTCTGATAATATTGATTTCCCTCTCTGTGGAGTCGTGTGTTTGGTAGATAACTACGTGATAACCCTGGTTATTTGCCACAAATTCAACCCCATTGACAATTTCAGCAAAAAAGGAATTTGATATTTCAGGAACAATAATAGCAATGTACCTGGTATTCATTTCCTTCAAACTCTGGGCTATAAGATTGGGCCTGTAATTTACCTTTGAAGCATAAGATTGAACTATTCTTTTTGTTTCTTCTCCTATTTCGTGGCTATCATTCAATGCTCTCGAAACCGTTGAAACAGATAAATTAAGTGCCTTTGAGATATCGCTCAGTTTGACCGGTCTTTCTTGATCCATCCCCGATTTTTTATCAAAGGTAAGTGAATTAAAGTATTACCTCACAAATTTCATACATTCCCTTTTTCTTTCGTTAATACACTATTTTACGCAATCGTTTGCGTAAATTAATCTCATGAAACAAAATAAGATATTGTATTTAATTACGAGATTAGACACAACATTAATATTCTGACCCGCAAAACACCTTTACATTAAAAACTCTTTGATTTATTTTAATCAATTTAAACCTTGGAAAAACCATCTTCTGAAAGATGGTTTTTCCAGTTTTTAGATACCAAAACTTTTTGTCATGCTTAAAAACTTTTTTACAACCTTAACCTTTTGGTTTATGTTAACGATACCTTTAATGGCTCAATCAATAGAAAACCAGGTGGAGATTCTTCGTCAAAACATGTTGAATCCTAATATTTCTGCCCTTAATCTCATCCTGTCTCCCGACCTTGTATATGGTCATTCTAATGGTCATCTTGAGGACAAAGCAACATTCATCGATAATTTAACCAATGGGAATTACGATTTCACAGAAATATCGTGCACAGATCAGTCCATTAAATTAAGTAAACACATCGCTGTAGTGCGACATACGCTCAAAGCCAAAACAAACGACAAAGGCATCCCATCAGAAATAAATTTAAAAATTTTATTGGTTTGGAAGAAAGAGGGAAAAAACTGGCAGCTTTGGGAAAGACAATCCGCTAAAATTGTTCCCCATTAACGCCTGATGTATGCCTCTTCTATCACTTAAAAATTTAAGACAAGTGTCGGTCCATCCTTCCTTGTCTATCCCTCACGATGCCCAGTTTCAACTTCCTGATAAAGTGTTACAATTTGGAACAGGGGTTTTATTGAGGGGACTTCCCGATTACTTTATCGAAAAAGCCAACCAAAAGGGTGTTTTTAATGGTCGTATTGTCGTGGTAAAATCTACCGAGACTGGCGATATCTCTTCCCTTCAGGAGCAGGATAACTTATACACCCTAAGTATTCGGGGAATTAAAAATGGCCAGAATGTTGATGAAAATATTATCTGTAGTGCCATAAGTAAAATATTACATGTAAATGCTCAGTGGTCTGATGTGCTAAATTCTGCGGCTAACCCAAGCATTCAGATTATTATTTCAAATACTACAGAAGCGGGATTACAATACGTAGAAGAGAAACTTACCCCTGAACCTTCTATCTCCTTTCCCGGAAAATTAACCCAATGTCTTTATCACCGCTATGTTAAATTGGGTCATGCACCAGAAAGTAAAATAGTTGTTCTACCCACTGAATTATTAACCGATAATGGATTCATCTTAAAGAATATAATAGAAAAACTGATTCATTTTAATGACTATCCCAAGTCCTTCGTTGAATGGGTAAATGAAAAAGTGATTTTCAGCAATACGCTTGTTGATAGAATAGTTCCGGGGAAATTATCAGAGGAGCATCAGCAAATGCTTCTTGAAAAATATGGCTATACAGATTCTAATGCCATTATGTGCGAACCTTATGCCCTTTGGGCCATTGAAGGTGGACAAGAAGTACACGATTTATTAACTTTTTCAAGCGCTAATGATGAAATAAAAATCGTTCCTGATATATCTCAATTCAAAGAGTTGAAGCTGCGCATTCTTAATGGTTCACATACTCTTTTATGTGCCAAAGCCATAGCGGAGGGGTTTGAAACAGTTTATCTGGCGATGAGTGATCCAATATTTAGAAAATACGCTGAGGAACTCATTTTTGAAGAGATTATACCTTCACTGCCAAAAGAAATAAAAAAGGAAGATAAATTATCCTTTGCAAAAGATGTCATAGATAGATTTTCTAACCCAAATATAGAGCATAAATGGACGTCTATTGCGGTCCAATATCCTATGAAACTTACTATTCGGGTGTTGCCTCTACTAAAGTCATACATTCAGACGACAGGTAATTCTCCTATAAAAATGGTAGAATGTATTAAAGAAATTTTACACTTTCTCTTAAATAATGAAGATACAACAATGGATAATATATCAAAAGCTGCTATCACCAAGATTAATTTATCGTCCTCTTCAACGGAGGAGAAAGTAAAATTATTACAAAAGGAAGAATCAATATGGGGAGAAAATTTTTATGTACTTTAACTTGATTATAAGGCAGTTAGCTTAAAAAAGGAGCACCTGTTTTGATATTTCCAGGCAGTGGATTTCGATATTGGCTAGGAACCTTTCCAGATTTAGCCTCTTTAATTAATCCGTCAATATCCTCTTTTGATAAATTATCTTTTCCTTCGGGTAATCCTTTTGCTTTTTCCAGAGCAATTATTGCCTCTTTAAAATTTTCTTCACCTAAATGAGCCTGACCCAAATTGAACCAAACCTTCCTTTGCCATCCGAAGTTATTATCTTCCTCTTGAAAAACTCTTTTTGAGACAGGATTTAACTCTAAAATCGCCATTTTATACTCACCCAAAATCAAGTGACATTCGCCCTTTATGCGCTTAGTTTTCCAAAAAATGGGTTGGTGAGGAATAGAATTTTTCAGTGTAATATCAAAATCTTTGATAGCCGACACAAAATCTTTTTCAATAATACGCACAAAAGCCCTGCCGAAGTGGGCTTCTTCGCTATGCGGATTAACTACAATACTTTTGTTAAAATCATAGAGGGCGTCTTTAAAGTTTTTCAATCTAAAGTTTACGTAGCCCCTTCTTTCATAAGCTTTAGCGTGTCTTTCACATTTTTGAATGGCCTGATTTAACGCCTCTTTTGCAGCCTTGTCCTCCCCCTTTCCAACTAACCTTTTACCTAATAAATAAGACTGAATGGCAGATTTATCACCATTTGGTTCAATTTCCCTATACTCAATAATTTTACCATTTTCCAGTTTCCAGGCACTGAGGCTACCTGCGATAGCATATTCGCAAACGGTTTCAAGAGCAGATACCGTATTTCTCCAGGTTCTATCGGTAATTTCAGGCTCGACATGCCTTGGAATATTCACGCAATTTTGTTCTACATCAAATATATTTTCACTTCGGAGAAATACATCGTATTTAAAATGAATTTCAACACGCTGATTATACTGCGCCAGTGCCATTTCGAAACTGCGTTGGTTATTAAAGATGAACTGACCGGCCAGAATAATACGATAATTTGACATTTCTAAGGAAAATATTAGAACAGACTTGTTTGACTTAACTGCACCGAAAGGTACGCTTTTATTTGCAGCTAACAAATATTTAACAATAGATTTACGATAAACAACCTATGTTTAACTTAGCAAATATTTGGCAACTTCGTCCTAAATACATTTCCAAAAAATTCATAAGGTGTTGGATATTAACCAAATTTGTCTAAAAGTCTTTCCACCTTTTTAGCTGGTTTATCCTCTGGTTTAGATTTATTTATTATTTTGATAAATTGCGGATCAACATGCATTCGCATAGAAAAACCCATTTGTTCGAGCTCGATAACCACATTTTTATCATTCTGATGATCTACTAATTTCCCTTTCAGGCCATAAAGGCTACCGAAGCAGATCTCTATATCGTCACCGATTTCAGGTTTCAGCGCAACAGCTTCAATCTCAATTTTTTGACCGGTAATAGCCTTTAAAATACTAATTTCTCTTTCTGGAATAGCGAGTAATTCGTGGCTGAACTTTACAAATTTCACAACATCCTGTGTAGATGCTACAGCTAAGTATTCCGATTGGACAATTTTAACAAAAACGTAACAACTGATGAGAGGTAATTGAATTATTTTAATTTTCCGGGTATAAACCCTTTTGTGGGTACTTAAGGGTAAATAGGCTTCCACCCCCTTTTCCGTCAACTTTTTGAGCACCATTTTTTCCCTCTTAAATCGAGTATAGATAGCGAACCATTTTTTCTCTACATTATTAAGGTGTAAATTATGATACGTTGGCTTTTCCAACACAACCAAATCATTATTAGATGATAAATCAAATTCTTCCATTAGCTATTTTTATATTTCAATTAAATTAACCAAACCATTTTCCATAACATACTTCTCCCCTGATTCCGGGCAGACAGCCTGTCCTTCTGCTGAAAAAACCAGTTTATGCCCCATTCGGCTCATAAAATACTTTACTTTGGCCGGGTTTCCTATAACCAGAGCAAAGTCAGGGACCTCTTTAGTGACCACGGCTCCCGCGCCAATAAATGCATATTGACCAATTTTATTGCCACACACGAGCGTCGTATTCGCACCTATACTTGCCCCTTTTCCTATGATAGTCTGTTTATAATCAGCTTTCCTGTTTACGGCACTCCGGGGATTAATGACATTGGTAAAAACTGCGGAAGGGCCTAAAAAAACATCATCTTCGCAAATAACACCCGTATAAAGGGATACATTATTCTGGATTTTAACATTATTTCCAAGGATTACCCCGTTGGCTATGAATACATTTTGACCCAAATTACAATGCTTACCCAAGGTAGCTTCCGACATAACATGGGTAAAGTGCCAGATTTTTGTACCTGCACCAATGACAGCGCCTTCGTCAACAATAGCAGAGGGGTGAATAAAAATATCTTCCATTTATTTAAAAAATTGACTCACCGTATTCGTAATAAACGCTATTTGCTCCTCACTCATTTCTGTGTGAATAGGCAAAGATAACACAGACTTACATAATTTATCTGTAACAGGAAGAAATTGAACATTAGCCTCCTTTTTAAAAGCCTCCTGTTCGTAAAGTGGCAGTGGATAATAGATGATGGATGGAATACCCTTTTCCTTCAGGAAAGATTGCAATTCATCTCGTTTTCCGTTATTTATTTTTAAAGTATATTGATGAAAAACATGACTTGAAAAAGCTACTCTAAAGGGAATTTGGATTTGCTCAATGGATTTGAACGCTGCGTCATACGCATCGGCCACCGCTATTCTTTCTGCTGCAAATTGATCTAAATATTTCAATTTCACGTTTAGAATAGCCGCCTGAATAGAATCTAACCTTGAGTTAACTCCCACCATGTCGTGATAGTAACGTTTAGTCTGGCCATGATTGGCAATTTTATGCAGCATCATTGCAAGATTTTCATCTTGTGTATATAGTGCACCTCCATCGCCGTAAGCCCCCAGGTTTTTTGAGGGATAAAAACTAGTGGAACCGATATGCCCCACGGTACCTGATTTGACTTTAACCCCGCTTTGCATCAAATAATCTGCGCCGATAGCCTGTGCATTATCCTCAATCATGAATAAGCCCCTTTCGTCGCACAGTTTTCTAATTCCTTCCAGATCAGCACATTGACCATAAAGATTCACAGGAACCACGGCGCGGGTTTTATCTGTTATGGCCCTTTCAATGATTTCTGGGGTAATATTAAACGAATCGACATCGACATCGACCATCACTGGTTTCAAGCTCAATAGAGCGATCACCTCCGCAGTGGCAACGTAAGTAAATGCGGGTACAATAACCTCATCGCCGGGTGTAAGCCCCAGAGCCATCATGGCTATTTGAAGCGCATCGGTACCATTAGCACAGGGAATCACCCTCTTTGCTCCAAGGTATTTCTCCAGATTATTCTTAAATAAGGTTACCTGAGGTCCGTTGATATAAGAGGTATCTGTTAAAACCTCCATAATTCCCTTATCCACCTGAGATTTAATTCTTAGGTATTGACCTTTAAGATCAACCATTTGTATAGCTTCCATATCCCACTTTAAATCATAAAATATCTAATGCTTTTGATGCAATTGTTTTACCAATAGCTAAAGAGGCGGTAGCCGCCGGCGAAGGCGCATTGCACACATTGACTATTTGGTTATCGGCAAATATAAGAAAATCGTCACTCATATTACCTAGATTATCGGTTGCCATCGCTCTGACACCAGCGCCACCACGAACTAAATCCTCCTCATTAATTTCAGGAATCAGGTGACGAAGCGCTTTTACAAAAGCGGCGGAGGAGAATGATCTGTGTAATTCTCCCAAACCGTGTTGCCAGTGTTTGGTAGCTAAACGACGGAACCCGGGAAAAAATATAGTTTCTGCCAATTCTTTTGCGTCAATGTCCCAACGGGAATACCCCTCCCTTTTAAAAGCCAGCACTGCATTGGGTCCAGCTTCAATACCTCCCCCGATCATTCTGGTAAAATGAACCCCAAGGAAAGGAAAATCAGGATTTGGAACGGGATAAATCAGGTGATTAACCAAATACTGTTTTTCGGGTTTCAGGTCATAATATTCGCCTCTAAAAGGGATAATTTGAAGTGGAGGTAAAGGCATTCCGGTCATTTGAGCTACTTTATCGGAATATAAGCCAGCGCAATTAACTAAAATACTCCCTGAAATTTCTCTGGCATCGGAAGATCGGATGACTATTTCACTTTTAGATCTTATAATTTGGTTTACCTTAAAGTTCGTCAGGATTTCTCCGCCTAAAGCCCTTATTTTTTCTGCATATTTCAATGAAACCGTGGTATAATCGACAATGCCCGCCTGAGGAACCAAAATAGCCTCTTTAACATGAATATGAGGTTCTCTTTCCAGGGCTTCCTCCTTTGAAATACGGCGAATGCCTGTCAGGCCGTTTTGCAGTCCATTTTGCCATATTTTTTCCATGCTGGGAATATCCTGTTCTGAGGTGGCAACAATCAATTTACCACAAATATCGAAAGGAATGTCCTCTGCGGTACAAAATTCAAGCAATTCCTTGTATCCGGTAATACAATTATTCGCTCTGAGGCTTCCCGGCCGGTAGTAGATACCCGAATGAATTACGCCACTATTGTGTCCCGTCTGATGTTTTGCTAACCCTGCTTCTTTTTCTACCAGCGTCAGGGATAATTCAGGTTTTTCCAACAAAAGTCTGTATGCTGTAGCAAGTCCAACAATTCCACCTCCTATAATTAAAACATCTTTTTTCATAGTATAAAAATTAGGTATATTTAAGTAAATTGACTAACAATTTTTTGTCATTTTTAAACAGTAAAATCAGCCACTGCTATAGGTTTGGGACATATAACAATTTTTTGCTATGGTATCCTTTTTGCTTAACAGCTATAAAAACAAATACCCGAGTGAAACTTGAACCCATTCCCCAACTACATCGCGACCTTAGATTTTGGCTTATTGTAAGCTGCATGTTCTTCACATTAATTCTTTTAGTGGAGCAATTTCCACCTTAAGAAATTATTTTAAGACTCAGGTCTAAACTTCCTGCGGAATGCGTCAAAGCACCTAAGGAAATAAAATCGACCCCAGTTTCCGCATATTCCCTCAAGTTATCCTCATTAATACCCCCTGAAGCCTCAATTTCCATTTTTTTTCCAATGAGAGCTATAGCTTCTTTAATTTCAGCGGGAGAAAAATTATCCAACATAATCCGCTGACAACCTCCAACGGTTAAAACCTCTTCAATTTCTTGCTTATTCCTTACTTCAACGGTAATTTCAAGTTGAAGTTCATGAAAATTAAGATAGTTATGTACTTGTTTTATGGCCTGGGTTATACTACCTGAAGCATCGATATGATTATCTTTTATCATGATACGATCAAAAAGCCCGAAGCGATAATTTTCACAACCACCCAGCAACACGGCCCATTTTTCCAATGGACGAAGCAGAGGGGTCGTTTTCCGGGTGTCAATTAAACGGACGGGTAGATCGGCCACTTTATTTGCCAACCTATGACTTAGGGTAGCAATACCACTCATCCTCTGCATAGTATTCAAAGCCAGTCTTTCCCCCTTTAAAATAACCCGTGTATTTGCCTCTAAAACAGCTGCTATTTGACCTGGAAAAACATATTCACCCTCATTTTTTAAAGATTTCCAGGTAGAAGAAGGATCAAGGTAATGAAAAATAGCCTCCGCGATAGCGAGGCCGGCAATAACACCTTCCTGTTTCACGATAAGTCTGGCCGATTTTCGGTCGGCAGAAGGAATACAAGCAAGGGCGGTGTGATCTCCGTCTCCAACATCTTCCGCAATACCTCTGCGAATAAAATCGTTTAACCAATTTTCAGTTATTGGGTTATTCATTTATTTCAAATAGTGGTGAACAATAATTTAAAATTAACTTTGTTTACAATTTTTAGAAAACAATACGACAACTAATGGTTCAAAAAAGCGGGTTATTATTTTCTTTAAGCCTATTCCTTATGTATTTTTCAATGTCTTGTTCAGAAGAGAACATTGAAAATACACCAGATATCAGTAATATCTCCATTGATTTTAAGGTCAGGCGATTTGAAAAAGAACTTTTCCAAGCGGATACACTAAATTTCAGCAAAGAGTTGGCACAAATTAAAGAAAAGGATACAGAATTTGCTGAAATATATTTCAACCAGATTTTGGGATCCAACGATTTGCAAATTGCTCCTCAAGGAGAAGAAAAATACCTGATCGGTTTTACCCATTATAAGGAAGTGCGAAAATTGTATGATACTATCCAAAATATCTATGCCATTTTCGATCCCATTGAATCTGATTTTCAAACTTCATTTAAATATTTTAAATACTATTTTCCAGAAAAACCAACCCCTAAAGTGACTACTTTTATTTCAGAATTCTCATTAGGAAATTTTATTTACGGCGAAAATAATCTGGCGGTTGGACTTGATTTTTATTTAGGTTCAAATTTTCCTTACCAACAAAAAAATCCACAGAATCCAAATTTTTCTGCCTATTTGACAAGGTCTTTTAATGCAGATCATTTAGTTTCCAAAACCCTTCAACCGTTGGTAGATGATTTAATTCCGCCACCAGAGACAGATCATTTACTGGCTTTAATAATTCGGGAAGGGAAAAAACTATACATTCAGGATAAATTACTTCCTTCAACGCACGATTCAATTATAATGGAAGTTTCCTCCCAACAATGGGATTGGTTGGTTGATAATGAAAAAGAGATTTTTTCATTCTTCCTGCAAGAATCTCTATTTTATGATAGTAATTGGCAAAAAATCCGTAAATATGTGGAGTATAGTCCAAATTCACCAGGAATGCCCATTGAAGCACCCGGTAGAACGGGCGCCTGGTTAGGTTGGCAAATAGTTAAAGCATTGATGAAAAAGAATCCTTCGTTAAC
>CAMDWC010000038.1 GCA_945878825.1 Haliscomenobacter hydrossis DSM 1100 | reverse complement strand
CTAAAGGATTTTCCAAGGATTCCATAACCTCCTGTGACAATTATTACTTTATCTTTTAAAGAAAAAGATTCCGTTGTTCCACTACTCATTCCGTTTACATTTAAGAATTTAGCCCTTTCAAGAGCCTAATAATTTCTAAATATAATAGATATAGTTTGAAAATTTAGCACTTATCTTGCCCGATCTTAGCGTAATGCTGAAAATATTTACGAAAACGTTGTCGTAGAAAATAAATAATTTGGAAAATACCTCTTTCCTTATTGATTTGCCTTGTACTTAAATCTAAAAAAGAGTAACAACGCACTTGCGCTTAGGGCGACAATAAAACCAACCCAAAGACCATAAACCTCCCAATTTAGATTAAAGGCTAAAAAATAACCAACGGGTAAACCCACTATCCAGTAAGCCACCAGCACAATGAGTGTAGGAATTTTCATATCCTGTACACCTCTCAGCAGGCCAATACCCACGGCTTGGGTCGAGTCAGAAATTTGAAAAACACCCGCCAATATCATCAGACCTGTAGCATATTTTAAAACCTCCATTTCATCATTGAAAAGTTTAGGCAGGCCAGTTCTTCCTATGAAAAGAATAACGGCGCAAATCACTCCATACACCACTGCCATAGAAAAATTACTGTATCCAATTTTCCTGACCTGCTCTGTATTTCCTTGCCCCCTTGCATTAGCTACCCTTATACTGCCCGCTGAACTAATTCCCAAAGACACCATATACGTAATTGCAGCCATATTTAAGGCAATCTGGTGTGCGGCTTGTTGCACATAACCTAACCATCCTGACATTACCCCTGATACGGCAAACGCACCTGCTTCCATACCATACTGAACGGCACTTGGTATGCCCACTCTGAGTATTTCTTTAATTCTGGATGATTTTAAAACAAAGGCCTGCTTAACTTCTTGTAAATACGGTTTGTAGGCCGATTTGTAAATGATTAATATGATGATGACAATAATTAATAAAAATCTGGAAATAAAAGTGGCTAATCCCGCCCCGTCAAGTTCCATTCTGGGAAACCCAAACTTCCCAAAAATGAAGAGGTAATTGAGGAATCCATTCACAGGCAAAGAGGCTAAAGAAAGATACATTGGCCATTTAGTTTCGCCCAGACCATCAGAAAATTGTTTTAAAACCATAAATAAAATCATAGGTAACATGCTCCAGGTCATCCATCTTAAATAGGTTCCCGATAATTCCACCACAATTTTATCCTGTCCCATGTTATTTAGTAAAAAATGTTGGGAATACTCAATACCAACTGCTAAAAATATCATCATAAAAAAAGCGACAAATAAACCATTTACGGCGATAACTAATGGTTTATTCATCAACCCATTTCCTATCGAATGGGCAACTAACGGGGAGATAGCCATCGTTAAACCAAATCCCAACACTAAGGGTATCGTCAATAAATTATTTACAAAACTGGCCGCTGCCAACTGGCTGCTATGTATGGCACCAACCATAGCAGTGTCTATAACTCCAAGGAACATTTGCGATAAATTACCCAATATAATTGGCCATCCCAGATACAATGTCTCCTTTATCTCTTTGCGCATTTTTTCAAATTTGAGGCAAAGGTATCATTTTTAAAGCGCTAAATTGACCTAGAAAACGTTTAGGTGAATTATTTAACCTGACTACTTTCCATCTTATTTTTTTCTACTCCCAGCATTAAAAATTTTTGTAAATCTTTACCATTACAAGTGAAGGATTAACTTGAAACTGTTGAATTAACTGGTTGTCAGCCCATAAATCACCTAAAGTCAAGTTTCTTTGATTGAAAATATTTTTAACCTCGAGCACCAGGAAATACTTCTCATTTATCGGAAATTTACCTTCCGCTCTAGCCCAAAACCAAGGTTTATTCCCCGTCAATTTCCCCGGTAAGTACTCCACACTAATGTTCACCATACTTTTTTTCCAGATATTCCACTGAAGGTTTCCCGAAGACATAAATTGGGTTAAAACAGATAAGTCACCTCTGTCCGTTGTTGTTTGCCTGTGATAAATACCCGGAGAAAGCACCATACCCAATTTACCAACCTTAAGTCTTACATCCAGTTTTCCCGATAAATGATAAAACACATTTTCTCCTATCCATTGATTCAATCCAAATAAAAAGTTTTGTTTGGACGCATTTATGTTAATCCCAAAAGAAGCAGATTGCTGAATGAAATATTTATCGATGTTCCATTGGATAATCACTCCTTTCGAGAGCCTGAAGGCATATTTTTCGATCAACCAATCAGGCCCAATACCGGAAAGTGTTCTATTCCCCAAATAGGGAGATTTGTAGTTCAATGTGAAACTTGCCTGTGATTCCCACTGTTTTTTGTTATCAGAATAAATCAATCTGTTTTTAAATTGAGTACTCCGGGGAACGATTAACTCGTCCATTCCTGTCTCTCTCTGTAAAATACCCGTTCTGATTTGCCCCTTGAAAATCTGCCCGGCATCAGGTAAAACAGGGGTAAATTGCAAGACAGACTCAAATGTAAACTTTTTCGATAGCCCAAGTTTATACCTTAAGTTTCCTTCCAAAAGAAAAGTGTTTTTCCTGGTTTCTGCAAAAGAGCGCAGATATTTAAAGGAGGCAGGCCCCGCACTTCCTGAAACGGAGAGAAGGTGCGATTTTTTTATCCATTCCCTTTTCCCCCCAATCCATATTAGGTGATACAATAAATTGACCTTCCGCAACGCCCGTTCTTCCCCCTTTAAATAGGCATTAAACTGATTTTGTTGAACATGCGATCCAATCTCCCATTGATATGTTGGATGTATAAGCAAACCCTGAAGTCTAGAAAAATAATTTGATTGCCCTACATATTGAGTGTTAAAGGTCTGCCTGTTGTCAAGCTGCCAATCGTAGGCATCTTGCATTTTCTCAAAATGACTCCACGATTTTACTCGCCAAACCATTGAATTATTTGGCTTTAGAATCAAATCTGCATGCAAATCTCCCAATAATCTTTCATTTACTAAGGCTTCTTTTGAAGTTAATGGTGAAAATTCATTACTACTTAGAGAATCCATTTTGCTCACGGTTAATATTTCTTTCACCCCATTGAATCGAAAACTTATATTTGATTTCCCGGAAAGGTTAATCCTTCCGTCCGAATTCAATTTAAATCTGTTGACATTATCATTCTGTACCCATTGTTGTCTCCAGGTTCTTTGTGATAAAAGTTGATTTGTAAAGTTACTATTCTGAAAATAATCTGTTGACAGCAGGCCATCAACCTGCATATTTATCAAACTCTCTTTCCCAAGCTTCCAGTGAGGACCCCCTGCAAAATTGATACTTTTACCCTGGTTAAAACGAGATTGGGAGAGAATAACAGGAAAAAAAGAGGGAAAAATAAACCAACTAAGTAAATTAACTGGTTGGAAAGCACTATTCAAGTCATCGGAATAATCAATAATCATTTTTTTTCCAGGCGACAAATCATTAAACGTATTCGCTTCTGCAAAGGAAAGAAACTTTATTTTTTTTTTGATACGATAACCAGTAAATCCTGCCATCCCCATAGGTGCCAAACCAAGGCCAACAAAAGCATCTCCAATCCATTTGCCCTTAAACGTATTTTTAACTTCGATATCTAAAATCAGCTGATCACTTTGATTTAAAGATTTCAATAAGGGATTTCCCTCAAATTTATTTATGAACCTAAATTCATTAGCCATACCAGCGGGCAACCTCTTTGTTGCTTTCGAATAATCATTTCCCAACAGGTCGTCACCGTCCCAAAGCACCTTACTCACTCTTTTACCTCTGAAATAAAGAAAGCCATCTTCTGCGACCCTGACCCCTGGTAATTTAGCTAAAAGATCCTCTAAAACCCGCTCCGAACCATCCTGAAAAAAAACAGGTTTAAAAACAGTGGAATCTCCCCTATCGTAATAAGAAAGTGATTTTTCTTTTATGATAATTTCATCGAGCTGAATAGAAACTCCCTTTAGTTTAATTAACCCCAGAAAGGAAGAGGTAGAAACTAATTCATTTAAATAAAAGGTATCTGTCTGCCAGCCTATTGCATTAAAACAAAGAAAACCAGCTACTAAAGGCTCTTCGAAAAAGAGTTGAAAATGCCCTAAAGAGTCCGCCCAGCTATAGGTTAAAAGCTTATTGTTTCCAACTAATTTTTGATATAATTGTACTTGCACAAAAGGAAGTTCAACTAAGGAATCATCTACTATTTTTCCCGATACAGACAAACCCGATTGCGAGGAAAGAGTCGTACCTATAAAAAAGAAGAGCGATAGCAAAAAAAACTTATTTTGCATAGCTATGGCAATTTCCGCTCCCAAAATCTTGGAGCGCCTGATTGTTTCATTTCAATATGAATATTGCCAGATCTTTCTAAATTACGTTTCATTTTATCAGCTATGAACTGGTAGAATTTTTCACCATCCTTATATTGGGCTTCAAAAAAAGTAGCAAAAGGCACTTTTCGTGCTTCACAAGGGGGAGCGTCTATTCTTACCGAAGTATCAAGAATAATCTGAAAAGAATAAAATTGAAAAACCACCTCAGATTCCTTATCCTTCGCCTCGAGAATTAAACCAGGTAAACCATTTAACTTCCATGGACCGTTTGGAAAAGGTAAGGAAGGGGCATACCATGCTTCATATTCCCGCCCCCTAAAGGAGGTAAATGCCTGCTTGCAAGCAAAACCACCTATGATTTTTTCATTCTCAGATAAATTCCATACCAATTTGGGTATCTCTTCTGTGATTTGAAAGGTATTGCCAATCATTGTTTGTTCAAAGGAATGAAGTGATCCCATGCTCCTGTCCATAAAATACCAACGGTCTGGCTCTGCAGTAACCACCGTTAATTCTTGCCTCTCTTCATTGGCAGAATCAAAACCTGCCGTTCCATGCAGAATAAATAAGGATTTGTCCTGCTTTAATTTCAGGGTTGAGTATCGTGAAAAACCCTCCTCGGTGGATGTCGCAAAACCTTGAGGTTGGGCATATTGAATTTCATAAGATTGAGAAAAGATAAAAAAGGGAAGAATCCACGAAAAGATAGAAAAAGTTAATTTTTTCATTGTTTACAAATTATATATCGGGAGGGGCATCTGTATTTTCCGTTGAAAATTAAACAGATAGCAATACAAAAACATTAGGGGAAATTTTTGTAGATTCCCTCCCGATCAAGATGATTATTAAACCACTACTTTAAGGCATCTCTTGCCGAAGTTGCCGCTTCGCGCAATGCAGCCATAGCCTCATTGAAGGCGCCGCGACAGGTTGGTGCCGATACGGAAACTTCCATCATTACAAATCCAATGCTGGCGCGCAGGGTAATGCGACAATCATCTAATAGAGGCGTCGAAAAATGATCGATTAAAACCGTTTCTGTCGTTTCCAATACGGCTTCTTCCAATAAAGTGTTTTTACTGTACCCCTGGAAAGCTGCTGCCATCAACAATAGGGTAAATACAATTTGTTTCATTTGCAATAATTTAAAAAGATGATAAATAACCGGCCCGGTTTGAGACGCAATTACACCTATTTTAATCTGCCTTGCAAGGGGCAGTCAATGAAACACCCCCGTTTTCTAAAAAAATGCTAAAAAATTTTACGTGACCTAAATACTTGATAATTAATATTTTATTTATAATATTATAGCCTTATTAATTTCCTGGCAGATTGGAATACACCCTTTACTGTCCATTCAAATAAAGAACCCTGATTTACACTTTACCAGATACCCGCGATTCTGACATCCTTTTTAATGTCATAAAACGGATAGGGCATGGAGTGAACATGGGTAGGATTAATAAAAGATTGGTCTTCATTGAAATCAAAAAGCAAAGGTTTTCCCGCATTAGTCCTTAAAAGAAAATCAAATTGCATAGCCGCTGCGCCCGATGCCTCGCCATTTTTTGAAATAACAGGAGCTAAAGACATCATTCTACTGTGAGAAGTGATGTAAAAATCGGCAGCCGAAAGTTCCCCGTTTTCATCGGCAATGCCCGACAAAAAACCCCATCCTCTGTGTAAAGCATTATATATTATACGCAATAAAGCATGTTTGTCTTTCTCGCGCTGCCGCTTATTTCCCTGCCCATTCTTTTCATAAAATGAAGCATACTCCTCCGGCGTAATGCTTTCAGCTGACCTAAAACCATTAGCTATAGATTTATCTAATGCATTTTTAAACACCGGAGAATATCTGTCAGCCAAATTTTCATAAGATTGAAGTAGACTGAGTACATGATTTGTTTTTTCACTTACCTTAAATCCTTGAATATCAGTTGGTTTGCATTCTTCACTTACTGCCATATTTATTAGGCGGTATTCCTTAGGAATTGCATCAAAAAAATACTTCACCCGATTTGTAGTAAGGGCCGCGTAACTAAATATCCCTAGCTCCCTAATGAAAGAAGGCTGGTAAATTTCCATTTTATGCAAACCTGGCCTATAAATTAAAGGCATAACCGCCTGATAATCGTCCTCAATTAAGGCAGTCCAGGATTTACCTATGAAATCTAAATACCATACATACCCGAAAATGTTACCATTGTAGGCATAATGAACGCAACTATTCCATTTAACCTTATCAATATCCTCTCTTTTAATCCACCTTACCGCCATAAATAAAAAATTTAGTTTCAATAATTCCGCTATATTTGGAAAAAAAAATACGACTACATGAAAACAATTATATTGAACTCAAACCTCCATTGTGGTCATTGTGTTCGCAGCATTACAGGATTTTTAGAGGAAATAACAGAATTAACTTCCTGGGAAGTGGATTTGAAACACCCCGATAAGAGGATAATTGCTCAGGGAAATGATTATTTGTTGGCACAGAAACTTATCGATGCCATTGAGGAAGCTGGATACGAGGCAAAAGAAGCGATGCCCGAAATTTCTTAGAACTGGTGCTTTCGCTTTGTTTGCGAAAAATATCCCCGCCCTAAATAGATAAATGCCAAAAGACTTATTGAGATACTCGTGAAAAACATTTTTGTCGATTTTCTTTAAAGACTCCTCATTTATGTTTTATGATGCCTGTACAAATCGTTTTTTTTCATTTTTTTTATAACCAAATACATTACAAATATTATACATGTAAAACGTCAAAATATATTTGCCGAACATATATTTATATTTTTTATTGGATAATCAATGATTTATATTAATTTTATACTTTAAATTGTTTATATCAACCATCAGTTATATAACCAATACCTTTACATTTTCAGGTTTTTAAGCTTCATTAAGATGAATAAAATAATTTCAATCCCCCTGTTCCTTTGGTTGTTTTCGACGGTAATTCTTGCTCAGGACAGCATTCCCGCGATTCCTAAGCCTGTTTTAGAAATGGTGGCAAGGAAGGCAGTAGACACCACTAAGCAGCCTGACCCATGGGAGCTTGGACTTGTTCTTGGTGGTGGTTACTACCTCGGCGATTTATTATCTATGGGAAGTGTCAAGTTGAATACTTTCAAACCAGGTGGTGCTTTTTTTCTACGAAACAATGTAAGCAATCGCTTCTCCCTGCGTTTTCAAGCCATGTACACAGGAATTTCTGGTAATGGATCGAATCTTAAGGATTCTTATGAACCCGTCACTTCATTTTCATTTAAATCAACTATTTTTGAAAGTTCTATTTTATTAGAATGGGATTTCCTGGGTGCCAAAAGATTCCCTTCAAAAGGGAGTTTCAACAAAACATTTTCACCTTATGTATTCGTGGGTGCGGGCGTAGCTTCCAGCTGGACAACGCCTAAATATCCAAATAATATATCCTCTGCTTCAGCCAATATAACCAAAGATAGTATTCAGGCAGGAAGACCAAATTCAATGGTAACCGTTCCTTTTGGCATCGGGGCTAAGCTCGATGTATCAAGAAGACTTATGCTTGCCTTCGAATGGGGGGCAAGACCAACCTTCTCTGACCACATAGACGGCATTAGTTTATCAGCCAATAAGGATAATAAAGATTGGTATAATTTTGGGAATGTTCAACTGATTTATCGTCTTCCCTACAAACCGAAACCAGTTAAATCTCCTTCAAAAGATAATGCTAAAAACCCTGCTTTTGCCGATAAAGACGGCGATGGAATTCCAGACTCCGCTGATCGTTGCCCAGACGTTGCTGGTATACTAAGAGGATGTCCCGATGCTGATGACGATGGCGTTTCCGACCTGGAAGATAAATGCCCTAACGAAGCAGGCTTAGTTATTTTCGGAGGTTGCCCCGACACAGATGGTGACGGTATTCCCAATGCCGATGACGAATGTCCTGAACAAGCTGGCGTAGCCAGTAATCAAGGATGTCCGTCCGGAACAGAAATAGACCGAGATGGTGACGGTGTACCCAATACTCAGGATGAATGTCCTGATATTCCTGGTAAAGCGACCTTCAAAGGCTGTCCCGACACCGATGGAGATGGAGTTATGGATAAAGAAGACCGCTGCCCTGTTACTCCGGGTTCTATAGAAAACAGAGGTTGTCCCGTTATAAGAAGTGAAACGAAAGAAACGTTAAAATTTGTAACCCAAAATGTTCTTTTTTATACCAATAGCGCAAAGCTAACTGACGATTCTTATGTCGTCCTGACCAAAGTGCTTGACGTTCTTCAGGATTACCCTGATTATGCCATGCTAATCAGTGGATTTACCGACAATGTGGGAAGTCAGGCAAGCAATCAAACGCTTTCAGAAAATAGAGCAGCGGCTTGTTTAAACTATTTAGTTGAAAAAGGTATAGATCCGTCCAGATTAGTTTTCAGGGGTTTCGGAGAAGTAGCTCCGATAACGACGAATGATTCAGATCAGGGTAGAAAATTAAATAGAAGAGTTGAATTTGCTTTGTTCTTAAAATAAATTGATTGTAAATATAAGGTAAGATGGCCAAACTTATTTGACCATCTTCCCTTTTTTTATAAAGAAGGATATAAAGGAAACTGTTTCATATAGGTATGAACATTTTCCTGTACCATGATTATAACCTTATCATTTTCAGGCTGAGAAAGAATACTATCAATCCATTCAACCACCTGCAAAGCATCATTTTCTTTAAATCCGCGCGAGGTTATAGCTGCTGTTCCAATACGGATGCCAGAAGTAACCATAGGGGAAAGTTTATCAAATGGCACCATATTTTTATTGACCGTAATGGATGCTTTTCCAAGAACTTCATCGGCTAACTTACCTGACAATCCTTTTTCTGAAAGATCCAATAACATAAGATGGTTGTCTGTTCCGCCTGAAATTATTTTATATCCTTTTGCTAAAAAAGCATTCGCCATAGCTTGTGAATTAGCTATTACCTGTTTGCCATAATCTTTGAAAGAAGGTTGTAAGGCTTCACCAAATGCAATGGCTTTAGCGGCAATAACGTGTTCCAAAGGTCCACCCTGCATACCCGGGAAAACACCACTATTTAAAATTTGGGACATTTTAATAACCGTCCCATTTTTTAAAGTACGTCCCCATGGATTATCCATATTTCGCCCCATCATGATAATACCTCCGCGGGGTCCTCTCAATGTTTTATGGGTTGTGGAAGTAACGATATGGCAATGAGGCAGAGGATTATCCAGAATTCCAGCAGCAATAAGTCCGGCTGGGTGAGCAATATCAGCAAGCAGCAAGGCGCCTACCGCATCAGCAATTTCGCGAAAACGACGATAATCCCATTCTCTGGAATAGGCCGAGGCACCACAAATAATCAATTTTGGACGAACAGCCTCCGCAATGGCCGCAACCTTATCCATATCTATTCTTCCTGTTTCAGCCTCAACACCATAAAAATGCGGTGTATAAACTTTTCCGGAATAATTTACCGGTGAGCCGTGGGAAAGATGCCCTCCATGAGCTAAATCAAATCCTAAAATGGCATCTCCCGGTTCTAAAACAGATAAAAATACGGCAGCATTGGCCTGAGCTCCTGAATGAGGCTGGACATTGGC
Organism: Haliscomenobacter hydrossis DSM 1100; assembly: GCA_945878825.1. GTDB lineage: Bacteria > Bacteroidota > Bacteroidia > Chitinophagales > Saprospiraceae > BJGN01. Next base: position 7,035 of record CAMDWC010000038.1, on the reverse strand, counting down.
ATATTCAGCACCAAATAGTGTGCACAGTCTTTCTATGGCTATTTGTTCAATTTCATCGACAACCTCACAGCCACCATAATATCTTTTACCTGGATAACCCTCCGCGTATTTATTTGTCAAACACGACCCCGTAGCTTGAATAACCGCTTCACTGGTAAAATTTTCTGAAGCTATTAATTCAATACCTTCTCTTTGACGATTTAACTCTTTGGAAATCAATGCAAATACTGGATCTGAATGGTTCATTGTGTAAATTTTGGGAAATTGATTTAAACTATTTTGAAGGCAAAATTACAAAAGAATTATCTTTTTGCCGACATTTTTAATTCTTCTTAACCTATTTTAGCAGAACTACCTAAAACGATTTTTATTTACTACCTTCGTCTCAAATCTATCCAATTCTTGGGATGAGCCGATCATTAGACAGTATTAAAAAACCAATAAACGAAGCATTGAATGCCTTCGAGGGACACTTTCGTAAGGCAATGGAAAGTCAAGTTCCGCTGCTCGATAAAATCACTTTCTATCTGGTTAAAAGAAAAGGTAAACAAGTCAGACCCATGTTTGTTTTCCTCTCCGCTAAAGTTTGTGGAGAAATATCAGAAGCTACCTTTCGCGCCGCATCCATGATTGAGTTGTTACATACCGCAACCCTGGTCCACGACGATGTCGTTGATGATTCCTTTCAAAGAAGGAGTTTTTTTTCTATCAATGCGCTTTGGAAAAATAAAATTGCTGTTCTTGTTGGTGACTATCTCCTATCGCAAGGTATGTTGCTTGCAGTGAAAAATAAAGAATATCTATTGCTCGAAATTGTTTCTCAGGCAGTAAAATCAATGAGTGAGGGTGAGCTGTTACAAATTGAAAAAGCCAGAAGATTAGACATTGCAGAGGCAGTCTATTACGATATTATAAGACAAAAAACCGCTTCGCTCATTGCTTCCGCCTGTAGCGCAGGTGCTGCTTCTGTTACGCCAGACATAGAAAAGGTAGAGCAAATGAGACTTTTTGGTGAAAATATCGGTATGGCCTTTCAAATTCGGGACGATTTAATGGATTTTGGCGCCGATGATATCGGGAAACCCCTGGGTATCGATATTAAAGAAAAAAAAATGACGCTCCCGCTCATTTATGCATTGGCTCATTGTGACAGGTTCACCAAACGATCTATAATATCCTTAATTCGAAATCATAGTGACAATCCTGAAAAGGTAAATGAAGTGGTCCATTTTGTTCAACAATCAGGTGGCCTTCATTATGCAGAAATCCAGATGAAGTCTTTTCAAGCAAAAGCATTCGATATATTATATACCTTCCCAGTTTCAGACGCACGTAATTCTTTAGAAGATTTGGTGAATTTCGTCACAGAAAGAAAAAAATAAACCTTTATTTTTGACAATAATCCTATTCAAACTTTCTTATGGTTGAAGTAAAATTATTTTCCGGGACTCAATCGAAATATCTGGCAGAAAAAATTGCAGATTATTACGGTCAGGGTATCGGAGACTTAAAAGTCAACAGGTTCAGTGACGGGGAAATGCAACCCGTTTACAATGAATCTATTAGGGGTGCTTATGTATTCCTGATCCAATCTACTTTCCAGCCAATGGATAATCTGATGGAACTTCTCCTCATGATTGATGCTGCCAAAAGAGCTTCTGCCGGATATATTTCAGCGGTAATCCCTTATTTTGGCTATGCTCGTCAAGACCGAAAAGATAAACCGAGGGTGCCTATTTCAGCAAAATTGATTGCCAATTTGCTTCAGGCAGCTGGAGTAGATCGTATTATGACCATGGATTTACACGCGGATCAAATACAAGGATTCTTTGATATCCCCGTTGATCACTTAAGAAGTGAAGCCATATTTTTCTCTTACCTCGAGGAATCAGCCGATTTATCCAATGTAATTTTTGCGAGCCCCGATGTTGGTGGTGTGAAAAGAGCAAGAGCTTACGCCAAGCATTTTGGAAGAGACCTGGTGATTTGTGACAAATACAGAGAAAAAGCCAATGAAGTTTCCGGCATGACCGTCATCGGAAATGTGGAAGGCAGTGATGTTATACTTGTTGATGACCTCGTTGATACCGCAGGGACGCTATGTAAAGCGGCCGATGCGTTGATGCAAGGCGGTGCCAAAAGAGTTCGTGCCATTTGTACACATCCGGTTCTTTCCGGAAACGCCCTGAAAAATATTGAAAAGTCACAATTGGACGAATTATTGGTGTGTGATACCATTCCCCTCCAATTCACTTCTCCTAAAATTAAAGTTCTTTCATCAGCTAAACTATTCTCCAGAGCCATACGAAATGCGCATGAGCATAGGTCTATTTCTGCCCTTTATGTAGACAAAAAGACAGAAAAATTTTAAACGTTCCACATTTTTAATTTTTTAGGTATATTTGCCGTTCATTTTTTAAAAAATATTATAATGGAAGTAATTGCAGTAAAAGGCGAAAAAAGAGCAGCCTTAGGAAAGAAAGCTACAAAAGCACTTCGCAATGATGGCCGTATTCCTTGTGTTATTTATGGCACAGGTAATTTAGTTCATTTTTCTGTGAAGCCACTTGATGTCAGATCCGTCATCTATACCCCTGATTTTCATATTTTGAAAATTGAGGTGGACGGTACGAACTACAGCGCCATCTTAAAGGATTTTCAGCAAAGTCCCCTAAAAGATAATGTAACGCATATCGATTTCCTTCAAATTGCCGACGGACATCCCGTTAAATTAGAAATTCCTTTGCGTTGTAAAGGAGCTTCTGTAGGCGTAAAATCAGGCGGGAAATTGATTCAAAAGTTACGACGTATTAAGATTAAAGCTATGGCGGAAAATATTGTAAGTGAACTATTTATTGATATTACTACCATGGATTTAGGTCAATCTCTCAGAGTACGCGATATTCCGGTTCCCAGCGGCATCGAAATTTTAAATAATGGCAGTATTCCAGCCGTTACCATTGAAATTCCAAGAGCGCTTCGTTCTGCTGCCGCTGCAGCTGATAAGGATACTAAGAAGAAAAAATAATTTGGTACCATCCTCAACAGGTAACATGACCAAAGTTGTTGATTTACGCATTGCTGCCGTTCAGTCCAATATAATTTGGCAAAATGTCGAAAGCAATTTAACGCATCTCAGTAACCTTCTATCTCCTCTTTCCGGAAGTACAGATATTATTGTGCTTCCGGAAATGTTTACTACCGGATTCACTATGAATCCTTCTTTCGTCAAGCCCAAAGAACAAGAAATTACTTTACTTTGGATGAGAAATATGGCGGCTGATTTCTCTTCAGCTGTTTGTGGCAGTATTGTTTTTTGTGAAAAAGAAAAGTATTATAACCGATTTATCTGGGTAGATGAAAATGGAAATTACTCTTTTTACGATAAACAACACTTGTTTTCATTTGCCGGTGAACACCTTCATTACACACCTGGTAATGATAAAGTAGTCATTCAATACAAAGGATGGCGTATTCTCCCACAGATTTGTTACGATTTGCGGTTCTCAGAATCATCTATGAATGTACTCAGGCATTACGATATTTTATTATACGTCGCCAATTTTCCATCGGCGAGACAATATGCATGGGATCACCTGTTAATTTCCCGTGCCATTGAAAACCAATCTTATACCATTGGTTTAAATCGGGTGGGTATAGACGGGAATAACCATGAATACGGCGGAGGTTCAGTTATTTTATCTTACGATGGAATACCTCTTTCAACAGCGGGCAAAGAAGAACAAATCATAACCTATACCATACGTTTTGATGATCAAATGGCGTTCCGCACCCAATTTCCTTTCCTCAACGACATAAAGGTTTTTGGTTAGACGAAGGAATTTGTTATCTTTGCCCATTCTCAACTTTTACATGAAAAATTTTTTACTTTTTACGCTATTTTTAACGTCAATTACCAAGCTGAATGCTACCCTGGCATCTGACTCCGTATTGATTTCTAGAGATAGTATCGTTTTATTTGCAAAAAACTATTTGGGATTACCCTATCGTTATGCCAGCAGAAGTCCTGCAAGAGGAGGGTTTGACTGCTCTGGATTCACGATGTTTGTTTTAAAAAAGTTCGGCATACATCTCTCCCCTTCTTCTTCCGCTCAATCTTTGCAAGGCGACAAAATACTTTTAAAAAATGCTACTCCCGGCGATTTAGTGTTTTTTCGTCGTTCGAAACAGGGTAGAGTTTTTCACGTTGCTTTAGTTAGCAAGGTAGTTAAAGATTCCATTTTTATCATTCATAGCACCTCTCATGGCGGACTAAGAATTGATAACTTGGCGACCTCCCATTACTGGAAATCAAAATATAAATCGGTCAGAAATGTTTTGCCAGGTGCCAGAAATTATACTATAACAACGGATAATAATTTACAGGAACCGATAATGACGGCCGATATTATTGCTGGAACAGAAAATCCACCTATTCAGGATCGTCAGCCTTTTGAAAAAATTAATTTACTGCCCACTTTAGCCATACTGCCTAAGTGGAAGCCCACGGTACTAACCAACCAATGAAACCAACGAGCTATTGAAAGCGCCTGATAAAGGTAATTTGAGTATTTTAAATTTTACGCATGAAAAATCTAATCTTGTTCGGTCCTCCAGGCTCAGGAAAAGGGACCCAGGCGGCTAAGTTGGTCGAAAAATATGGCTTATTACACATTTCTACGGGAGATTTGTTTAGAAGTGAAATGAGTCAAGATACCCCTTTAGGTATTGAGGCAAAAAACTTTATCGCCAAAGGGCAGTTGGTTCCCGATGAGGTAACCATTGGTATGCTGCGAAATCGCGTCATTTCAAATCCAGATGTTCCTGGATATATTTTCGACGGTTTTCCAAGAAATATAGCGCAATGTGAGGCTTTGGACGAACTGCTAGCAGCGTTAAACCAAGATATTCACCGCCTGCTAATGCTTGAAGTGGCCGATCAGGAAATCATAACGCGTATTTTATCACGAGGGCAATCTTCAGGCAGAACAGACGATAATGATCCAGCCATTATACAGCACAGAATAGACGTTTATAAGTCAGAAACTATGCCCGTATTTGGATATTACGCCGAAAAAGGAAAAGCTTTTAAAATGGACGGAATTGGTACCATTCAACATATATTCGAAGCGTTGTGTCGTTCTTTTGACGAAACAACTTAAATATTTTTACCTAAACCTCTATGGCTGAGCAAAATTTTGTTGATTTCGTGCGTGTTTGTTGTCGCTCCGGTTCTGGTGGTGGTGGTGCTGTGCATTTTTACAGAGATAAATTAAATGCCAAAGGTGGTCCCGATGGTGGTGACGGAGGAAGAGGAGGGCATATCATTCTGGAAGGCAATAGAAATGTTTGGACGCTACTTTCTTTGAAATACCGAAAACATGTTATCGGTGATAATGGTGGAAATGGCGGCGATAAGAATGCGCATGGCGCCAACGGAAAGGATATAATATTACAAGTTCCACTCGGTACTGTAGTGAAAAGTGCGGAAACCAATGAGATCGAAGCGGAAATTACCCGGCATGGCGAAAAGAAAATTGTCACCCCTGGAGGTAGAGGCGGGTTAGGTAATTACCATTTTCGCAATCCTGTAAATCAATCGCCACGTTATGCTCAACCTGGTGAAGCTGGCCTGGAGGAATGGAAAATACTTGAACTGAAAGTTTTGGCCGATGTCGGTCTGGTCGGATTCCCGAATGCCGGTAAATCCACATTGCTTGCCGCAATATCTGCTGCAAAACCAAAAATTGCAGATTATCCCTTCACTACCCTGGTGCCGAATCTTGGTATCGTTTCTTACCGCGATAACCATTCCTTTGTAATGGCCGATATTCCCGGAATCATCGAAGATGCCCACTTAGGTAAAGGATTGGGCGTAAGGTTCTTACGCCATATCGAAAGAAATGCCTCCTTACTTTTTATGGTTCCTGCCGATGCGGAAAATATTGCAACCCAGTACCATATTCTACTAAATGAACTGGCCAAATACAATATAGAATTATTGGATAAACCCCGATTATTAGCCATAACTAAATCGGACCTTTTAGACGATGAGTTAATCTCTCTCATTGAAGCGGAATTACCTGAAAATGTTACCGTCGTTTTTATTTCAGCGGTTTCAGGTTATGGTATCGATAAACTCAAAGACCTTATCTGGAGTCAAATCAGTTCTTCCATCAGAGACCAGAAAGCTCAGCCTATGGAACTCGAAAAACAAGTGCTCGTCGTTCCTCATAGAGAATTCAAACCCAATAAGAATAATAGACAGGCTTCCGGTCATAACGAAGATGACTTCACTGTATTGAATGAATTTGACGATTCAGGTTTCCCCGATCCAAAGAATTTTGAGCATTGGGAAGAGGAAGAATCTGAAATTATAGAAGAAAAACCTATCGATTAATTCCCTTATCCCCCTATTTTAACCATGGCATCACCTAAAACTGAATGGGCTCTCGCAGAATTGTTCGAATCCTGGGCCGGTGTGCCACCTGATCTTATTTTACCCCTGGCCCCTTCCGGTTCAGATAGAATTTATTACAGGTTACAAAAAAATGATAAGGTCGCAATTGGTACCTATAGCCCTCATGCCAAGGAAAGTTTAGCTTTTTTAAATTTTAGTAAGCATTTTCACGAAAGAAAATTACCGGTTCCAGCCATTTATGCAGAAAATTTAGACGCTAAAGTTTATTTACAGGAGGATTTAGGTTCCACAACCCTTTACAGTTTTCTCCTTCAAAATCAACATCAGTTTCCTGATTCTTTGGTTCAATTGTACAAAAAGGTCGTCGAAAAATTAGCGCATTTACAAATTAATGGAAGTAAAGAGCTTCAATATACCTATTGTTTTCCAAAGGAATCCTTTGACAGGGAGTCCATGTTTTGGGATTTCAACTATTTCAAATACCATTTCCTTTTACCCAGCCAGGTTGGCTTCGATGAAGTTGCCCTGGAGAAAGATTTTCACCAGTTAGCCGATTTTCTGCTTCAAGCTGATAATGAATATTTTATGTTCCGTGATTTTCAGTCAAGGAATAT